>NZ_JBLEBI010000239.1:0-8420 GCF_047340315.1 Streptomyces sp. AF1A | reverse complement strand
AGGAGGGTGGCGCAGTGCGCGGCGGTCATCGCGGCGTGGGCGGCTCGCTCCCGGTACGGCTGCGGGGCGGGCTCGGGAAGGACCAGCGCTTCGGAGGCGGCGAGCAGGACCATCCCGGTGGTCGTCCCGAGCAGCCGGTCATCGAGCGAGCCGGGGTCGTACGGCGGGAACGACGGCAGGATGTACAGCAGTTGCAGCCCCGGCGCCGCTCCGGCCTGGCGCGGGCCGCTGACGGCGGAGAACGCCAGCGCGAAGCCGACCGCGAACATGCCGAGCACCGCGCTCCAGGTCCGCACCGACAGACAGGTGCCGACGATCACCAGCAGCCAGCCCACGGGCACCAGTCGCAGCACCACGGCGGCGCGCTGCCGCCCGGTGCCCGGAATCCTGGACAGGCCGCCGAGCGCCACCGTGGCGAACAGGGCGTAGGTGGCCGCGACGGGTCGGCCGATGCCGTAGCGGAAGAAATAGAAACCGGCCGCGGCGACCAGCGTCATGTGTATCGCCCGGCGGCCCGAGGCGGCATAGGCCGACGGGATCCGCCCGGGTGGGACACCACACACCCCTTCAGACTCACGCATCACCGTGCGCCCGGCACCTGCGCGGCCCGCGCCGCGGTCCGGGGACAGGCGGTGCGTGCGGCGCCCCCGTGACGGCGGTTCGACGGAGGCGCGCCGCACGCACGGTGGGGGGTGGCGCTAGCCGAGGGCGAAGTCGTCGGCCTGGACGTCGGACTGGCCGTACCAGCCGTGGACGTAGACGGTGACGGCTCCGCTGCCGCCGGTGGTGAAGGTGAGCGTCAGCCGGTTCCAGCTCGTGCTGTTCGACCAGGTGCTGCCGGTGGCGTCGCCGCTGACCCCGATGTAGGCGTAGGGGCCCCGGACCCAGCCGGTGAGCGTGTAGGTGAGGTGGGGGGACAGGGTGACGGCCTGGTCGCATTCGCCGGTGCTGCCGCCACTCGGGGTGACCTGAAGGGCGTGGCTGCCGGAGTGGACGGGGGAGGTGACCACCGTGCTGCCGCCCGTGCACGTCCAGGGGCCGAGGCCGCCGCTCTCGAAGCCGGCGTTGGCCAGTTGGCGCCCGCCGCCCCCGCCGCCCCCGCCGCCCCCGCCGCCGGCGGTGACGGTGAGTGTGTACGTCGCGCTGTGGCTGCCGCTGGAGGCCGTGCCGGTGACCTTGATCGGGTAGGTGCCCGCGGCCACGGACGAGCCGACCGTGGCCGTCAGCGTCGAGCTGCCCCCGGAGGTGACGGAGCCGGGGCTGAAGGAGACCGCGACCCCGGAGGGAGCGCCGGAGGCGGAGAGGCTGACGGACTCGGCGCTGCCCGAGGTGACGGCCGTCGAGACGGTCGCGGTCGCGGAGCCGCCCTGCGCGACCGAGGCGGAGCCGGGCGCCAGGGAGAGCGAGAAGTCGCCGCTCGTGCCTCCGCCCCCGCCTCCGGAACCGCCCTGGTAGGGCACGAAGGCGTCCGTGAACGCGAGGCTGTTCTGGCTGATCTCGCTGCACGTGGACAGGGAGTTGGCACTGCCGCTGCACGGCTGGTCCCGGTTGACCGACCAGAAGGACAGCCGCCCGACGCCGTTCTGCGCGGCGAAGTTCTCCACGGTCTGCGCATCCGCCAGGGTGAACGTGGAACCGTCGTCGTTCTTGCCGATCATCGGGGTGATCCCGAGGTTGGCGTACGTGTAGCCGGGGTCGACGGACTGCATCTGCGCCAGTGTGGCCCTGGCGGCCGAGACCGCGGCCTGGCCCATCTCGGTGCCCGTGCCGGCGTAGTAGTCCATGGTCAAGACGTTGACCACGTCGATCCTGACGCCGGCGTTCTTGGCGGCCTTGAGGATGTTGACGCCGTCGCCTGTCAGTCCGCTCGTCAGCACCGGCAGGGTCATGGAGAACTGCAGGCCGGGGTTGGCCGCCTCGAGGTCCTTCATCGCCTGCATCTGGCGGGCAGCGGCGGCGGTGTCGGCGATGGCGGCGCCCTCGACGTCGAAGTCGAGCCGGGTGACGCCGTAGTCGTCGATGATGGCCTGGTATCCCGCGTCGATGCTGCTCTGGGTGGTGCAGGTCCAGGCGAGCGGCTCGCCGCTCGCGCCGCCGGAGGAAATGATGACGGAGGCGCCCTCGGACTTCGCCCTGGCGATCTCGGGGTCGGTGTAGGGGTCGGCGCCGACGGGGAGGGTGTCGCCCCAGATCTGGGTGCAGCCTTCACCGAGGACGAAGGCCGCGGTGTAGGCCTTGAGGCGGTGTCCGGTGATGGCCGTGTCGAGCTGGCCTTCCTGGCTGTTCGACATGTCGACGTAGGGGGCCACGGAGTAGACGCTGCTCGCCGCGGCGCTGCTGGGGGGCGCGAGAGCGACGGTGGCGCCGGTGGCGGCGAGCGCGAGCGCGCACGCGGACGCCGCGAATCTTGCCAGGTGCATGACATAGCACCTTTCGGGGATGCCCCTCGGGCGTTTGGTGGTGGGGTGCTGCGGTGTGGGGTCGCAGCGTTGGTACATACCAAAGCGCCCGCGCGCCCGGCCGTCAAGAGGACTAGACCAAGGTCGCGTCAGTTGCCGTGCCAGGCGAACTCATGTGCAGGGGTAGAGGGTTGACCGCATCGCACCGGCCGGCGGAAGGCACCGCACCGTACGGGGCTCAGTCGGGGCACTCGTCCGACAGTTGCTGCTCCGCCCAGATGGTCTTGCCCGTGGGCGTGTACCGCGTGCCCCAGCGCTGGGTGACCTGCGCGACCAGGAAGAGACCCCGCCCTCCCTCGTCGGTGCTGTGGGCACGGCGCAGGTGGGGCGAGGTGTTGCTGGCGTCCGACACCTCGCAGATCAGGGCCCGTTCATGGATCAGGCGCAGACTGATCGGTCCGCAGGCGTGCGTGATGGCGTTGGTGATCAGTTCGCTGACGATCAGCTCGGTGGTGAAGGCGTAGTCCTCCAGCCCCCACTCGGTCAGCTTGCGTGAGGCGTTGTCCCGCGCCTCGTGCACCGCCCGGGGATCGGAGGGCACCTCCCACGCGGCCACGCGGTCGGGGGGAAGGGCGTGGGTGCGGGCGATCAGGAAGGCGACGTCGTCGTGCGGGTGGTCCGGCAGAAGAATGCGGACCATCGTGTCGCAGATCTCCTCCAGCGGCCGGTCGGGGTGCGCGAGAGCGAAGCAGAGCCGCTCGAAGCCGACGTCGACGTCCCGGTCCGAGGCCTCGATGAGGCCGTCGGTGTAGAGGGCGACGACGCTGCCTTCCTCCAGCTCGATCTCGGCCGACTCGAACGGCAGGCCCCCCAGGCCCAGCGGGGGCCCGGCGGGGATGTCGGGCAGTTCCACCGGCTCGCTGAGGTGGGCGATCGCCGGAGTGGGATGCCCCGCGCGCGCCACGCTGAGCCGCCGCGAGATCGGGTCGTACACGGCGTAGACGCAGGTCGCGCCGATCACCACGGGGCCGTCCGCGACCGCCTCGGCCTCGTCCGCCAGCCGCAGCACGAGGTCGTCGACGTGGGCGAGGAGCTCGTCGGGCGGCAGGTCCAGGTCGGCCAGCGTGTGGACGGCCGCGCGCAGTCGGCCCATGCTCGCGGCGGCGTGGATGCCATGGCCGACGACGTCCCCCACGACCAGCGCGACCCGCGCCCCGGACAGCGGGATCACGTCGAACCAGTCGCCGCCCACGCCGGCCTCGGCGTCGGCCGGCAGATAGCGGTGGGCGACCTCGACGGCGCAGTGATCGGGCAGATCGGGCGGGAGGAGACTGGTCTGCAGGGCGAGGGCCGCATTGTGCTCCCGTACGAAGCGCCGGGCGTTGTCCACGCACACCGCGGCGCGCGCGACCAGCTCCTCCGCCAGCAGCAGGTCGTCCTCGTCGAACGGGTTGGGGTTCTCCCAGCGCAGCAGCGTGACCACGCCCATGGTCACCCCGCGTGCCCGCAGCGGCACCACCAGGTGCGTGTGCACACCGAGACTGATGATCTTGGCCAGTCGCTGCGGATCGCCGGAGAGCCACCAGGTCGTCGGGGAGAGCACCGGGTCGCGGATCGGCCGGCCGGTGTTCAGGCAGCGCTCCTGCGGGGACTTCGGCGGGTACCGGGTGAGGGCCCCGAGGGGGACGACCGCCTCCGGCACGTCCTCGCGCACCGAGACGTGCACCGCGCGCTGCAGCGTGCCGCCGGTGACCGGCCCGGGGGCGAGGTCCCTGGCCGCGAGCACGCCCTGGAAGAGGTCGATCGCGGCGAAGTCGGCGAGCTGCGGCACGAGCACCTCGGCGAGTTCCTGCACCGTGCGGTCGAGGTCCAGGGTGGTGCCGATGCGCTGCGCCGCCTCGTTGACCAGGGCGAGCCGTTCGCGCGCCCGGTCCTGGGCGGTGAAGTCCACGGCGGTGTGGCACACGCCCAGCGTCTTGCCCTCGACGTCCCGCAGCGGGAACGACGAGCGGAGCCTGAGATGGCCCTGCGAGTTGCGGCGGGACATCCCCTGCGGCGGCGTGACATGCTCCACGGCCGGCGTGACCCGGCCCGACATCAGCGCCTGGCGCGCCTGCCAGTCGATGGCCGGCGGCACCTGTCCCGGTGCGAGCGGCGTGACCTCGCCGTCGACGGCCTGGTGGACCGGCAGGCCCTCCATGGCGGCCAGCACCTGGTTCACCCACCGGAACCGCAGCTCGTTGTCGAGGACGGCGATGCCGATCGGTGACTCGTCCAGGAGCCCGCGCATCACGGCCTGGTCGAGCTCCCAGCGGCGCGCGTCGGTGACCTCGCAGGCCGCGACGAGCCAGGCGGAGTCCAGCTCCGCACGCAGGGGACACGCCCGCAGGGCCAGCTCGACCGTGTAACCGGCGTGGTGCCGCGCGGTGATCAGGCCCTCCCAGCCCTCCCCGACCCGTTGCGCCGCGGACAGCGCGGACGCCAGGGAGTCCTCACCGACCAGGACGGAGGTCGCGGGCCGCCCGAGCACGCCGTGCGCCGGATAGCCGAGGAGGGTCTCCGCCCGTTCGTTCCAGTAGCGGATCAGGCCGTGCCCGTCCACGACGACCACGGCCGCTGCCGTGACGCCGAACGGATCTCCCTGGTGCTGCATGGCCAGATCCTTCAGACCCATGTCTCGACCCATCCGCAGGCGGGCGTTCTGAGACCACGGTCTCACATAGCCCCAGGCGTGTCCTCGGACCTGTCGCCCAGCCGGACCTGCCGCCCGCGGGACCGGCGCGCGCACCGGGGTGGCGTCTTCGTCCGTCCGGCGGGGTCGTGCCGTGCGTCCGGCGTCGCCGGTCCGCTCCCGCCCCCGCCGGCGGCCATTGTCCGGTTGGTCGCGGGGCGTATTAGGCTGGGTGACCATGTGACCGGCACGTCGACGACCGCGCCGGGCCCGAACGTCAGGGAGCGACCGATGACAGTGGGAACCGAGCGAGCCGTACTGGCGGGCGGCTGTTTCTGGGGCATGCAGGATCTGATCCGCAAGCAGCCGGGCGTGGTGTCCACGCGCGTCGGCTACAGCGGTGGCGACACGCCGAACGCCACCTACCGCAATCACGGCGACCACGCCGAGGCCGTCGAGATCCTCTACGATCCCGCGGTCACGAGCTACCGCGACATCCTGGAGTTCTTCTTCCAGATCCACGATCCGACCACGAGGGACCGCCAGGGCAACGACATCGGGCGCAGCTACCGGTCCGCCATCTTCTACGCCGACGAGGAGCAGCACCGCGTCGCCCTGGACACCATCGCGGACGTCGAGGCGAGCGGGCTGTGGCCCGGGAAGGTCGTCACGGAGGTGGAGCCCGTGGGCGACTTCTGGGAGGCCGAGCCCGAGCACCAGGACTACCTGGAGCGCTACCCGAACGGCTACACCTGCCACTTCCCGCGCCGGAACTGGAAGCTGCCGCGGCGCGAGTCGTCCCCGCAGAGCTGAGCCCGGCATTCCGGCTCCGCTTCAACGCCTGTGCGCCCCCGCCCCTGAGGGCGGGGGCGTTCGCCGTCCTTGCGGTGCCGGTACCTGAAGTTCCCCGCAGTTCGCGGAGGCTCGTCGCCGGAGTTCGTGAGGTTCTCCGGAGTTCGTGAGGCGCCGGCAGTTCGTGAGGCTCGTCGGAGTGCCCGGCAGTTCGTGAGGCTTCGGAGTCCTGAGGTGCCCGGCCGTTCGTGAGGTTGCCGGAGTTCGTGAGGTTTCGGCCGTTCGTGAGGTTGCCGGAGTTCCTGAGGCTCCCGGGGCCCGTGAGCAGCGGCCCGGCGGGGCGACCGGGTCGCGCGCCGGGGACGTCGGCCCGGCCCGGGGACTACCCGCCCATGTGGCGCCCGGCGCACAGAGGGACATGCTGAAGAGGGAGGTTGTCCGCGACCTGACGACATCAGTGGTGGTGAACACCATGGCCGTGCTGGACGAGACGGGACCGGACCCCGGCCGAGGGCGGGCCGACCCCTGCGGAGACCCGTTTCTGCGGACGCGGTTCGCCGTACCGACCCTCCCCGTGACCTTCCTGCGCCGCGACCGGCTCACCGGACACCTCGACGAGGCCCTGCTGAAGCCGCTGACCGTGGTCGACGGGGCCGCCGGAGCGGGAAAGACGCTCCTGGTCGCGGACTGGGCCGCGGCGCTCGACGGCCCTGTCGCCTGGCTCACCGCGCAGGTCGCGGACAAGGGCTGCGGCACCTTCTGGGCCTACCTCCTGCAGGCCCTGCGCCTGGCCGGCGTGGCACCGTCCGCCGAGGTCGGCGCCCCGGCCGAGGCGGGCCGCGTGGACGACGCGCTGCTCACCCGGCTCGCCGCGGAGCTGAGCGCACGGGCCGCCCCGGTGATCGCCGTGATCGACGAGTACGAGCGGGTCACGGACCCGGAGATCGCGGACCAGTTGGAGTTCGTGCTGCGGCACGCCGGGGACGGCCTGCGCCTGGTGCTCGTCACACGCACCGAGCCGCTGCTCCCGCTGCACCGCTACCGGGCGGCCGACGCCGTCACGGAGATCCGGAACGACGAGCTGGCCTTCACCCGCGACGAGGCGGCCGACCTGCTGGCCCTGCACGGCCTGGACCTCCCGTCCGACGGTGTGGCCGCGCTGGTGGACCGCACCCGCGGCTGGGCGGCGGGCCTGCGGCTGTGCGCGCTCGCGGCGCGGGGAGAGGCCGATCCGCAGACGTACCTCAAGGAGTTCGAGGCCGACCGCACCACGATCGGCGACTACCTGCTGGCCGAGGTGCTCAAGCGGCAGCGGGCCGAGACCCAGGACCTGCTGTTGCGCATCAGCATCCTCGACCGCTTCTGCCCCGCCCTGGCCGACGCCCTCACCGGACGCGCCGACTCCGAACTCATCCTCACCGGCCTGCACCGCGACAACGCGTTCGTCGAGCATCTCGGGCACGGATGGTTCCGGCTCCATCCGCTGTTCCGGGAGATCCTCCGCGCCCACCTGCGGGTGCGCGCCCCCGGGCTGGAGACCGAACTCCACCGCCGTGCGGCGCGCTGGTTCCGGCGCACGGGGCCGCTCGCCGAGGCCATCGGCCACGCCGCGGCCGCGGAGGACTGGGAGTCGGCCGCGGGCGCCCTCGTCGGCGATCTGGCCCTCGGGGAACTCTTCACCGGCCTGCACGCCGAGACCCTGTCGGCGCTCTTCGCCGCCATGGGCCCCGAGCCCGGGACCGCCGTCACCGATCTGGTCCGTGCGGCGCGGGAGTTGTCCCGGCGCGACCTCGCCCGCGGCCTGCCGCACCTGGAGCAGGCCGCAGCGGTGCTGGGGGACGGGTTTTGCGGGGTGGACGACGGGGTCGACCCGGCCGCGGCCCGGCTCGGCTGCGCGCTGCTGGAAGCCCTGGCGGGTCGGCTGACGGGTTCGCCGGCCCGGGCGGAACTGGCCGCGCGGGCCGCCGAGAAGCTGCGGCACCAGGTCCCCGACGGGCTGCTGGACGACCATCCGGAGCTGACCGCGCTGCTGCTCACCCATCTCGGCTCGGCCCGGCTGTGGGCGGGCCGTCTCACGGACGCGCGCGATGTCCTGGGCACGGTGGCCGACTCCGGCGGGGGGGTGTCGCCCGCGCCGGTGCGGGAGGAGTGCCTGGCCCACCTGGCCCTGATCGACCATCTGAAGGGCTGGCCCGGCCGGGCCGAACGCAAGGCCCTGGCGGCGCTCTGCGCGACCGACGGCCCCGGCACGCCCTCGGCGCCGGGAGCGGTGCTCGGATCGCTGGTCCTGGCCGCGGTGGCCACCGACCGCGACGAACTCGACCGCGCCCAGGCGCTCCTGCACTCCGCGGGGGACGTCCGGCACCCGCTGTACGACCCGGTGGCGGAGGCGGAGCGGACCATCGTCACCGGGCGGGTCCTGCTGGCCCGGGGCGACACCGGGGCCGCGCTGGAGGCGGCCGACCGGACGGTCGCGGCCGACGTCGCGTCTCCCTGGGCCGAGGCGCACCTCGCGCTGCTGGCCGCCGCGGTCCACCTGGCCGAGGGGCGCCCGGAGA
>NZ_JBLEBI010000238.1:0-8478 GCF_047340315.1 Streptomyces sp. AF1A | reverse complement strand
TTAGTAGAGGGATGTGCCGTGAGCCGCCTGCTCGAGCAACTCGGCGTCGGCTACGTGATCGCCGTGCCCGAGTTCCAGCAGGACACGTCGCTGACCGCAATTCGGCGGAGCGACCAGCCCGTCGGCGAAGCACCGGGTGATGCTTGGCAGCGACAGGCCTGCGGTGACAGAGAGCTCCGCCACGCCATCCGGACCGCGCTCGCCGCCCGGGCGCCCCGCGATGCAAGGGGGGCGGCAGAAAACGGATCACCGAGGTGGCTCACCGATGCACAAGGTCCCGCGATGGGGCAAAGTGGACGGAGAGCCGAATAGCCGGGACAGCGCCTCCTCGGGGCACGCGCTCCAAGGTGCACGTGGAAAACCACTGGTCACCGGACTGGAATGCACTCCGGAAGGGCACCCGCTGCACCAATGCCCATCAGACCAGTGGCCTGTTAATCGCATGAGGAGCGGGCAAGTGGAATTCAATAAGACCGACACGGCGCTCGTGTTCATCGATCCACAGAACGACGTGCTGAGCGAGGACGGAGCGAACTGGGACGTGGTGGGGGCGAGCGTCACAGAAAACAGGACCGTCGAGAACATGGAGAGAATCTTCGAGGTGGCGAAGGCGGCCGGATACGAGGTCTTCATCTCGCCCCATTACTTCTACCCGACCGACTACGGTTGGCGAATGAACGGTCCGCTGGAGACAAACGAACTGGAGACACATACCTTCGCACGGGCGGGACAGCTCGATCTGGCGGGATTCCGGAACTCCGGGGCAGACTGGCTGGAGCGCTTCAAACCCTACATCGAGGACGGCAGAACGGTGGTCGCAAGCCCGCACAAGGTGTTCGGGCCGGAAACCAACGACCTGGTACTGCAATTGCGCAAGCGAAAAATTCAAGGAATTATTCTTGGTGGGATGTTGGCGAACATGTGCGTTGAGTCCCATATGCGCCACCTCATCGAGGAGGGATTTGAAGTCGCCGTGGTCAGGGATGCAACAGCTGGACCCCGACACCCGGTCTGGGGCGACGGTTATCAGGCGGCCATGATCAACTATAGGTTCTTCGCCCATGCTTTGCTGTCGACGGACGAACTGGTCGACCTGATGCACTGAGGGGGGCCGCTGCCGGTAAAACAGCCCTCATCCCCCATAAGCACGCCTCAACCAGCGCCGGCAGTCAGCGGCCCACCGCGCGGTGCCATGTGTCGAGGACGTCCTGTCCCTGCCCCGCCGCCTCGTCGGCGACGGCCGACGAACCGCGCGTAGACCCGCTGACCCTCCTGTACGCAGTTTGCGTTTCACCTCGCGACGGCCGAGCCTGCTGGATCCCCCAGTGGTTCAGGGGCCTGACGCAGGTTCGGGTGACAGGTTGACACCCGATCGCGCGGCAGACCCGAGTTTTCGGTCGAGGGATGGGCGATCGCACTCAAGGCTACCTTCGGGCATGCGCGTGCATGCGATCAGTACACCACGTACAAGTCGTCCGTCACCTCGGCGGTCCTACGGTGTAACGGTTGGCGGATGAACGCCAGCGCACCTTCAGACGTAAAGGGCCATGACCGGACATGATTTCCACCCGCGCTTTCTGGCTCGCCGGCCGTCCGGCCAGCGGTGAGACGACCTTGGCTGTTACCTCCCCCTGGACCGGTCAGCTCATCGGAGAGGTCAGTGTGCCCACCGATGAGCAGGTGGAGGAGGCGGTGGCGGCGGCGTATGCCGTTCGCGATGAGTTCGCGGCTACTCCCGCATATGTTCGTGCCGCCGCGCTCGACCACGTGAGCAAGCGCCTTATGGAGCGCAGCGAGGAGATCGCGCAGCTCATCTCCGCGGAGAACGGAAAGCCGATCAAGTGGGCTCGCGTAGAGGTCGGCCGTGCGGTGTCCGTGTTCCGGTTCGCCGCGGAGGAAGCCCGCCGCTTCAACAGCGGTGAGGCCCAGCGGCTCGACACTGACGCCGGCGGCCAGGGCCGACTGGCGCTCACCCGCCGCTTCCCGAAGGGCGTTGTGCTGGGGATCACGCCGTTCAACTTCCCGCTGAACCAGTGCGCCCACAAAGTCGCCCCGGCCATCGCGGCCGGCGCCCCGATCATCCTGAAGCCGGCGCCCGATACTCCGCTCTCGGGTCTGATCATCGGTGACCTCCTTGCCGAGACAGAACTGCCGGCCGGTTCATGGAGCATCCTGCCGGTCGCCAATGACCGGATGCCGGAGCTGGTGCAGGACGAGCGCCTGCCCGTTATCTCGTTCACCGGCTCCGAGAGGGTCGGGTACGCCATCATGGACTCCGTTCCCAGAAAGCACTGCACGTTGGAGCTCGGCGGGAACGGTGCTGCCGTGGTGTTGGCCGACTTCACGAGCGACGAGGATCTCGACCGGGCCGCCGCGCGCATCGCTACGTTCTCCAACTACCAGGGCGGGCAGTCCTGTATCTCCGTGCAGCGTGTCATAGCTGACGCCGCGGTGTACGACCGGCTGTTGCCGCGTATCGTCGCAGCCGTCGCATCTCAGGTCACCGGGGACCCTACGAATGACAGAACCGATGTGGGTCCGCTTGTCAGTGAGGACGCAGCGTGCCGCGTCGAGTCATGGGTCGACGAAGCCGTCGGTTCCGGGGCCACGCTGTATACGGGCGGCAAGCGGGAGGGCGCCTCGTACACGCCTACGGTCCTCGCGGATGTTCCAGCAGACACGACCCTGGCCTGCGAGGAGGTCTTCGGGCCAGTTCTGACGGTACTCAAGGTGTCCAGCGAGGCCGAGGCTTTCGCGGCCGTGAACGACTCCAAGTACGGTCTGCAGACAGGGGTGTTCACACGCGACCTGCAGGCCGCCTTCCGGGCACATCGGGCTCTGGAAGTCGGCGGAGTCGTGATCGGCGACGTGCCCTCCTATCGCGCCGACCAGATGCCCTACGGCGGGGTCAAGCAGTCTGGTGTCGGCCGCGAAGGAGTGAAGTTCGCCATGGCGGACTACACCTATGAGCGTGTGCTGGTCCTCACCGATCTTTCGTTGTAGTAGGGCGCCCACAGCCTTCCGGGAGCCGCGTCCTCGCCGCTCGATCACTCCGGAGTTCAGGCTGAGATCGTCGAGCTGTGCCAATGCGGTGACCGCTCGGTCGGCCGGGTCGCCACGTCAGGCTCGCCGAGCCGCTTCGGACCTGGGTGCGCAAGGATGAGGCCCATGCGGCGCCCGAGGACCGCGATGGCAGAGGGAACGCGGCGGAGGAGCCGGCCCGGCTGCGGGCCGGCCTGGCATCCGCCGCGGCATGGGCCGGGTCGGCTCAAGCTATGGCAATGCCCTCGGCGAGTCGTTCTTCCAGGGCCTCAAGCGCGAGTTGCTCCACGGAAGGCACTGGACCTCAAAGGCACAGACGCGGCTGGAGCTGTTCTGCTGGCTGTCGTACTACAACCGGCGCCGTCGGCGTTCCGCGCTCGGCTGCCGCACACCAGCCGAGTTCGAACAGCAACTGACCGCATCACATAGGCTGCCACTCGTCGCATGAAACCCGGTGTCCGCTCCCAGGGATCAACCTCAGATTCCGTATGTCAGCGTTTGCGTACACACTGTCGGCGCTGCGTCCGCCCGTTGGGTTCGGTGTGACTACCGGTGTGATCGCGACGCGGACAGGGCGACTGTCGTCTTCGCCGGGACAGGCACAGCGCATCCTCTTGCGGCGATCAGATCTGGTTGAGTCCGCCATCCACGAAAAGCTCGGATCCGGTGACGAAGCTGCTCTCATTGCCGGCGAGGAACAGTGCGGCGGCAGCGGCCTCGTCCGGCTGCCCCATGCGACCCAGCGGAATCTGGCTGGCGAAGGCGTCCCTCATCTGTGCGGCCTGGTCGGCGTCGGCAGCCAGGCCGGTGATGCCCGGGGTGACGATCGGGCCGGGGACCAGGGTGTTCACCCGGATCGCGCGGCCGCTCAGTTCGTTGGCCCAGGTGCGAGAGAAGGAACGGACCGCAGCCTTGGACGCGGCGTACACGCCGAAGGCGGCGCCGCCTGAGGTTGCGGCAGTCGATCCGGTCAGGATCACCGAGGCGCCGTCGTTGAGCAGCGGAATGGCCTTCTGAACAGTGAAGAGCATTCCCCGTACGTTGATGTTGAAGGTGGTGTCGAAGTGCTCCTCGGTGACCTGCTCAAGAGCAGCGAACTGACCGCCTCCCGCGTTGGCGAACAGTACGTCGATGGGCCGGCCTCGCTCGGCGACAGCCGCGTAGAGGCGGTCGATGTCCGCGAGATCCGCGACGTCGCCCCTGACGGCGGTGGCTTCGCCGCCGATCTCGGCCAGCGCGGCGTCGAGGGCCTCCTGCCGGCGGCCGGTGATGAACACGTGGGCGCCTTCACGTGCGAATCGCTTGGCGGTGGCCAGTCCGATTCCGCTGTTGCCTCCGGTGATGACTGCCGTCTTCCCGTCAAGCTGCCCCATGATCGTTTACCCCTGTCCGGTGCGAACGCCAGAAGTCGTGCACCAATGCGGTTTTTACGGCCCGAACCGGATGGCCCCGAGCCCAGTTATGGACTATACGGTAAAGAACCTTGTTATGGACCGTACGGACAAAAACGTGACCGCGGGCACGCTGTCGAGGCGCGACAGGGCGGCCGGCGCAGGCCTGTCCGCGAGGGTGCCGGGAGAACCCCTGACGGAGAGCCATGCATTGCATGCCACCTGTCGCCCGGCCTCACCCTGCCCGGCGGCCCTGCCAGCGGCGGCGAGGGGAACGCTCAGGTCCTCCCGCGTCACCGCGAGCAGCCGGCCTGTGCTGCGCGCCCGGTGATCTGGACCGATAGGTCAAGAAGGACGTATGCTGTTGTCATGGGGCGACCGCGGAATTTCGATGACAACCAGGTACTGGAGTCTGCGCGCGAGCAGTTCTGGAACCGGGGGTACGCGGCTACATCACTGCAGAACCTGACGGACGCCACCGGACTGGGCAAGGGAAGTCTCTACGGCGCCTTCGGCGACAAGCGGCAGCTGTTCTTGCACGTACTGGACTGCTACCGCGAGGAACAGCTGAACGGCGTCCGGGCGGTCCTCACCGGGCCCGGGACGCCCTTCGAACGCCTGACCCTGCTCGTTGAGGGGGTGGCCAAGGGATTCACGGAGGACCCGCAGCGCCGCGGCTGTCTTCTGGTCAACAGTACGTCCGAGCTGCACAGCAACGATCCGGATGTGGTCTCCCGAGCCCGGACCACCTATCAAGCGGTCGAAGATCTTTTGATCGCCTGCGTAAAGGAAGCCCAGGACGACGGGACGGTCGAACCGAGCGCGGACGCCCAGGAGCTCGGGCGACTGCTCCTCGCCGTCATGCAGGGCATCGAGTTTCTCGCCAAGACCGACATGGACGGCTCGGCTTTGCTGCAGATAGGCCAGGCCGCCCTTAAGCAGCTGTCCCGGCACTGAACATCCTGCGGGTCGGCATCGTCCACAGGCGATATGCCGACAAACAGCGATCAGGGTGGGCCCGCCTGGGATCGGCGCGCGAGCGTCCAGCATACCTGCCCTTCGAACGTTCCCACGACTGTCCTGGCCGCTGCCCCGGCACAGGTGCCGACCCGCCCCTTTCGTCATGCCCTCGAGCGGGCCCTCTTCGGCCGTGCCGCTGCGCCATCGACTGCACCTCACCGCAGGCGCCCGGTCGGCTGACACGGCGAACCGATCAACCCGGCCGCCGAGCCAGATTCAGCCGCTCCGGACGCAGTCGTCCGGGACATGGTTCGGGGGCGCTGCCGACCGCCGCCGCTGCCCAACGCAGGTTTGCGGCGACCGGCACGGCGAATGCCCTTTGCGCATGCGGCCAATGCGCGGTCTGTCAGGCGATGGGCCGGCCCTTCCGGGCGGTCAATTCACAGCGCCGATTCCCAGCAGTTCCAGCGGCAGTGCTGCCGTTCACCGGGCGCGAGCCGCCGCTAACTCCGCGCGAACTCAAGCAGGTCTTTGTTGAAGATCTCGGCGTACTTGGGCACCATCGCAAGGCCATGGGGAGCGCCCTCGTAGACCTTGTACTGCGCGCCCTTGACGATCTTGGATGATTTGGCGCCCGTGGAGACGATGGGCACGATCTGGTCGTCGTCGCCATGCACGATCAGTGTCGGCACATCGACCTTCTTCAGGTCCTCGGTCGTGTCCGTCTCGGAGAACGCCTTGATGCAGTCGTAGGCGCCCTTGATGCCGACTGTCATGCTCCAGAGCCAGAACTCGTCACGCGTTCCCTGGGAGACGGTCGAGCCCTCACAGTTCGCACCGTAGAACGGGGCACTGAGGTCCTTGTAGTACTGCGAGCGGTCCGTGAGCACACCCTGGCGGATCTCGTCGAACACCTCGATCGGCAGGCCCTCGGGGTTGGCTTCCGTTTTCAGCATCAGCGGCGGGATCGCGCCGAGCAGGACCAGCCTGGCGACCCGTGCCGTGCCGTGCCGGCCGATGTAGCGGGTGACTTCGCCGCCGCCGGTGGAGTGCCCGACCAGAATGACGTCGTGCAGGTCTTCGGTTTCGATGACCGCGGCCAGGTCGTCGGCGTACGTGTCGAGATTGTTGCCGTCCCAGGGCTGGCCGGAGCGGCCGCCACCGCGCCGGTCGTGAGCGATGGCGCGGAATCCGTTGTCCACCATGAGCTTCATCTGGGGGTCCCAGGCGTCGGCGGTGAGTGGCCAGCCGTGGGAGAAGAGCACGGGCTAAAGATCTGCGTGCCGTCCTCGGCGGTGGCGAAGGGCATGGTTGCGCTCCTCTCGACGTCCGCTCGCGGGCCCCTCACGTGACGCCCTCCGGGGATGTGACGCGAAAGCGGCGCCGCTTTAGGTCAACGTCAATTGCGGGGCAGCGATTCAGCGCGTCTGGAACCGCCGCTTCGGTACGAGTGGGACGGTCGTTGCCCGGCAGGCGAGGAAGTGGCCTGTCTCGTACGGTGGTCCTTGCGGTCAGGAGAGTTACCAGTTGCGCCACCCGAGTGAACTCCGGGCACCGTCACCCACCCGCCCTGAACATCACCACCGGTGGCGGGCGGCAGCCAGGTGGTCACGGGTCGTTACTACTCGTTCTGTGACACGCGGAGGGCAGGACATGGGATCCGACGTTGACGTGCTGGTCGTCGGTGCTGGTCCAGCGGGGTTGCTGCTCGCAGGTGACCTTGCCGAGGCCGGAGTGCGCTGCACCGTCGTGGAACGGCGAGAAGGGGAATCCCAGCTGACACGTGCATTCGCCGTTCACGCCCGAACGATGGAGCAACTGGATGCTCGCGGCCTGGCCGACGACCTGCTGCTGACAGGCCTCCGCAACCCGGTCTTGCAATTTCTGCGGATCGATCTGTCGCACCTGCCGACCCGTTACCCCTACGTGCTCGTGACGCCCCAGTACAACACCGAGCGACTGCTCCTGTCCCGCGCCGTGACACACGGCGTGAACATCATGCGGGCCCACGAAGTGACTGGCGTCCAGCAAGACCCGGGCGGTGTCGACGTCACGGTGAAGACACCAGCTGGCACTGAACACAGCCTGCGCGCAGACTTCGTCGTCGGCGCAGACGGACGAAGCAGTTGCGTGCGCCAGTCCCTCGGTCTCCCATTCCCCGGCCGCTCCGCCGTTCGCTCCATGATGCTCGCAGACGTCCGGATGGCTGATCCGCCGAAGAAGCCGCCTACCGTGGCAGCGACCGGAGACGCCTTCGCCATTGTCGTCCCGTTCGGCGACGGCTGGTTCAGGGTCATGGCCTGGAATCGCCACCACCCCATGCCCGACAACGCCTCGGTCGATCTGGAAGAAATCAAAGACGTCGCCCGCCAGGCGCTCGGCAGCGACTTCGGCATGCACGACCCTCGCTGGCTCTCCAGATTCCACAGCGACGAACGCCAGTCGCCGAGCTACCGAGTAGGCCGAGTATTCCTCGTCGGCGACGCCGCCCACGTCCATTCCCCGGCCGGCGGCATGGGTCTCAACACCAGCATCCAGGACTCCGCAAACCTGAGCTGGAAACTCGCAGCCGTTCGGCGTGGCCGCGCACCAGACTCCCTGCTCGACAGCTATCAGAACGAACGGCACCCGGTGGGACACCGGGTTCTGCGGATGAGCGGGGCACTGCTCCGCGGCGTCCTCACCACACCGCGGGCATGGTGCGGCCTCCGTGACTTGTCGGCGCGTACGGTGCTGCAGACCCCACCAGTGGCCCGACGACTGGCCATGGCAATCTCGGGAATCGACATTTCCTACGCCGCCGCGGTCGGCGCACATCCCCTAGCCGGGAAGCGGGCACCTGATGTCCCCCTCAGCGACGGACGCAGACTCTACGAAGCCCTCCGCAAGCGACGGTTCGTCCTTGTCACACCGTCCGACACGGAGCGCTTCCCCTCACTGATCACAGAGTGGGCCGGCGAGGTGGAGATCGTATCCCCGAAGGGCGCCACCAAAAAGAGTGTTCTGGTCAGACCAGACGCCTATATCGCATGGGCCATCTCGGACGAGTCACCTGAACATCGCCTCGACGCGGCCCGTCAAGCAT
>NZ_JBLEBI010000237.1:0-8481 GCF_047340315.1 Streptomyces sp. AF1A | reverse complement strand
AGAGCGCGGCCGGCGTGGCCGGCGCGTGCACCGACCAAGCGGCATCGCAGCCGGCCGCCGCACCGCGATTGGTGTTCGTCTTCTCCGGCTACGGCTCACAGTGGCCGGGCATGGGGCGGCGCCTGCTGAGCGACGACGCCGTCTTCGCCGCCCACATCCACGCGCTCGATACGCACTTTGAGGCGGAGACGGGCTCACGCCTGAGCGACCTGCTGAGATCGGACCCGGCCCGCACCGCCGACCGGATCCAGCCGCTGATCTTCGGCATCCAGCTGGCCCTGGCCCGCACCCTTGCCGACTACGGTGTCCAGCCCGCCGCCGTCATCGGCCACTCGATGGGCGAAGTCGCCGCCGCCGCGGTCGCCGGCGCCCTCGAGGACCGCGACGCCGTGCGGGTCATCGTCCGCCGCTCGGCCCACCTCGCCCGCCTGGAAACCGAACAGGCCGGCGCGATGGCCGCGGTGGAACTGCCCGCGCCCGAGCGCACCGCCCGCCTTTGCCGCTTTCCCGGCGTCGAGGTCGCCGTCCACTCCTCACCCCAGCGCTGCACGGTGGCCGGACCCGCCCCGGCGGTGCGCGCCCTGGTGGACGAACTGAGCGAACAGGGCCGCCTGGCCCGGCTGCTCGAACTGGACGGAGCCGCCCACACCGCCCTGGTCGACCCCCTCCTGGCCCCCCTGGCCGAGGACCTCGCCGGCCTGCACCCCCACCCGGCGTCCATCCGCTGGTACACCACGGTCTTGGACGATCCCCGCGCCGGTGCGGCAGCCGACCTGCGCTACTGGTGCGCCAACGTCCGCCGCCCGGTACGCCTGCAGCAGGCGGTGACCGCAGCGGCCGAGGACGGCCACACCCTGTTCGTGGAGATCTCCCCCCACCCCATCGTCGCCGTCCCGCTCACCGAAAGCCTCAACACCACCCCTGCCGGCCGGCAGGCGCAGGTGGTGGCGACCCTGCACAAGAACACCGACGACGCCGTCCAAATGCGCCTGGCCCTGGCCCGGCTGCACTTCGCCGGCATCCCGCTGAAGGCCTCGCTGTGGCCGGCCGGCACGCGCACCCCACTGCCCACGCCCCCCTGGCGCCACGAACGGTTCTGGTTCTCCCGCCCCGCCCCCCCGATCCAGGCCGGCGGCCACCCGCTGCTGGGGGTACGCACCGACGACCCCCGCACCGGCGCCGTGCTGTGGCAGGCGGACATCGGCACCCGCCGGCACGGCACCCGCGGCACGGTCCACGACCAGGCGGTGCTGACCCTCGCCGAGGCCGCCGAGCTGATGATCGAAGCCGGCCTGGATGTGTGGGCCCGCGAACACCTCACCCACCTCGCTCTCAAGGACCTCACCCTCCACCGGTGGCTGGCCATCTCGGCCAGCACCCCCCTGACCACCGTGTGGGAACCCGAGGACGCCACCGGCGCAACCCTCACCCTGTACGCCCGCGGCGCCGACACCCTCTGGCACCGCTACGCCTCGGCCCGCCTCACCCGCGCCCCGCAACACACCGCCGAGGCCGCTGCCGAGGCCGCTGCCGAGGCTGCTGCCGAGGGCGGGATGCAGCCGGCGCCCACCCGGCACTGCATCCTGGAGGACCACCACGCCCCCCACCGCACCTCCTACGCCCACGTCCTGACCGCCATGCTGCAGGCCCAGCAGGCCGCCGCCGCACCATCGGGCGGGGAGCACCCCGACCCGGCCGGCACACCCGCCGTCCCGGTCGGCGTGCAGCTGCTGCTCATCAAGCAGCCGGGCGTCCTGGACACCGGCTACGACATCGGCTGCACCCCCGCCACCACCACCGGCACCGGCCCCGCGGGCGCGGGTACCGGCCAGTGGCACATCAGCGCCCGGGGCGCCTCGAGCGAGATCACCGCCCGCTTCGTTTGTCTGCGGCCCGTCGAGCGGCGCGAGGTGCCACGGGCCCTGGAGACGTGCACCTACGACATCCAGTGGGAGAAGTCCACCCTCCCCGCGCCCGCACGGCCTTTGCGGCGCGCCCTGCTCCTCGGCGACGACGCCGGCGCCGCGGACGGCGAGATCGCCTCGCTGGCCGCGGCCCTGGAAGCCGGCGGCGCCCACGTCAGTGCGGCCCGCCCCCAGGACGAGAGCGCACTGGATGCCTGGCTGGCCGGCGCCGGAGCGGACGGTGCGAGCGCCGTCGTGCTCCTGTTGCCCGACGCCCGCGACAACGACACGCGCCCCCTGCACCGGGCGGCACGGCTGGCACGCCGCCTGGCCGCCCTGAGCGACCGGCAGCCGCCACGCCTGTGGATGGCCACCGTGCTGGCCCAGGCGACCGGGTCGGGGGAGAGCGGAACACCGGCGCTGGCCTGCCTGCGCGGCCTCGTCCGGGTCCTCGCACTCGAACACCCCCACCTGCACGCCTCGCTGGTGGACATCGACAACCAGCCCGGCGCCCTGGACGACCTCGCCCGCGAACTCCTCGCCGGCGGCGACGCCGACGAGATCGCCTGGAGAGCCGGCACCCGCCTGACCGCACACCTGGCCCGCGCCGACCTCGGTCAGGAACACACCGACACCGTCACCTTCACCCGCCCCGACGGCGCCTACATCATCACCGGAGGCCTGAGCGGACTGGGCCTGGCCACGGCACAGCGCCTCGCCCGACAAGGCGCCGGCCGCATCGTCCTCAACGCACGCAGCGCCCCGGGAGCCAAGGCCCGCGCCGCCATCGCCGGCATGCAGGAAGACGGCGCCTGCGTCGCCGTGGTCCAAGGAGACATCACCGACCCGGACGTGGCGCACCACCTGGTGCGCGCCGCGCTCGCCGACGGCCACAGCCTGCGCGGCATCGCGCACTGCGCCGGCGTCCTGCACGACCGCGTCATCACCGACCTGGAACCGGCCGACATCGACGCGGTGCTGCGGCCCAAGGCCGTGGGAGCCGGCAACCTCGAGGCGGCCATCGCCGACCACGACCTGGACTGGTGGGTGATCTACAGTTCCGCCGCGGCCCTGCTCGGCTCACCCGGACAGGCAGCCTACGCGGCCGCCAACGCATGGCTCGACGCCGTCGCCCACCACCGCCGGGCCCGCGGCCTGCCGGCGACCTCCCTGGCCTGGGGCCCCTGGGAGAACGTCGGCATGACCGCCGGGAACCCGGTACTGGCCCTGGAACCCATCCCCATGAACGAGGGAATGGACGTCCTGCAGGCCCTGGTCACCCTCAACCGCGCCCACGTGGGCGTCGTCTACCTCGACACCGAACGCGTACTGGAGGCCTTCCCAGGCCTGGGCGCCATTCCCTTCTTCACCGGCGTCCTGGGCGACGCCCAACCCGCCGACGACTGGCCCGGCCCCCACGGCATCACGGCCCTGGGCAGCAACGCCGCCAACCTGGTGCACGCCCGCCTGACGAGAAGAACCGCGGCCATCATGGGCGTGGCCGCCGACCTCAGCCAGACACTCCCGCTGACCGAACTGGGCCTGGACTCCCTGGTGGCGGTACGCATCCAGAACACCATCCGCCAGGACTTCGGCATCGACATGCCCGCCGCCCGGCTGCTGCGCGGCGCCAGCCTGCAGGACGTGGGCCGCGCGGTACTCGAAGAACTCCACCTGGACGCCACCGCGGCGCAGGCCCCCACCCCGCCCGCGACAGTCCTGGACGCCACCGCGGCGCAGGCCCCCACCCCGCCCGCGGCACCCCAGGACGCCACCGCAGCCGGGCCGTCCCCGGCCACCGCGGCGCAGGCTCCCACCCCGTCCGCGACAGTCCTGGACGCCACCGCGGCGCAGGCCCCCACCCCGTCCGCGACAGTCCTGGACGCCACCGCAGCCGGGCCGTCCCCGGCCACCGCGCTGCCCGGCTTCCTCGGCCCCAGGGACGCCGCGGAGCGGCTGGTCGCAAGCGCCTGGGCGGAAGTCCTGCCGCCCGGACCCAAAGACATCCGCGAGGACTTCACCGCCGCCGGCGCCGGCCGGGACCGCGCCCGGGTTCTGGCCGAGGTCATCCGCCGCCGCCTGGGCGACGCCACCGAAGTGAGCCTGACGGCCGACGCCGTCCTCGCCCAGCGCACCGTGGCCGCCATCGCCGAACTCATCCGGCCCGTCGTCAACCGGACCGGCCGGTCGGCACTGACCGTCCTGCGCGCCCCCACCGCCGGCCCGGCACGCCCCGCGCTGTTCACCTTCCACCCCGCCGGCGGCCCCACCTCCGTCTACCTGCCCCTGACCGGCCTGCTGCCCGCCCAACAGCCCGTGTACGGCCTGGAACGCGTCGACGAACTGCGCAGCATGGAGGAGAAGGCGGCCCACTACCGCACCCTCATCCGCGACCTGCAGCCACACGGCCCCTACCACCTGCTCGGCTGGTCCTTCGGAGGGTGCCTCGCCTACGAAACCGCCCTCCAACTCAGAGACGAGCAGGCGGACATCGGCTTCCTCGGACTGATCGACACCATCCTGCCCCCCGCCCTGCCGCAATCGGAATCAGGCACCTTCCTGCTCGAGCGCTTCGGCCGCTTCGCCGCATACATCGAAAAGACCTACGGCCACCACCTCGACCTGCCCTACGAAGAACTGGCGGCCACCCCCGACGACCAGCAGATCGACGTGGTCATGCGCCTGGTCGCCGAGGCAGGCCTCGACATGAGCCCGGGAATCATGGAGCACCAGCGCACCTCGTACATCGACGCCCGCGTCGGCGAACGCTACAGCCCCCGCTTCCAGGACGGCCACGTCGTGCTCTACCGCGCCCGGCAACCCCAGCAGCTCACCACCGCCCTGGACCCGCGCTACCTGCGCCAGGACGCCGACCTGGGGTGGGCGCCCCTGTGCCAGAGCCTGGAGATCGTCCCCGTCGACGGCGACCACCTGTCCGTCATCGACCCCCCGCACGTGCAGACCATCGCCCAGCACGTCGCCCGCGCCCTGGGGTGGCCCGCCCGCTGACTGCCGGCGCACCGCGCCTGGTGTGCGCCCCCCGCCGCACACCAGGCACCACCGCCCCGCCGCACGGCTGTACGGGCCATTGCTGCGCACCCGACGGGGTGTTGGCTGGTGAAGATCAACTCATTTCGTCATGCTCCCGTCTGTGTGGCTCACTTTTTGGACGTACGCGAAAAAGAATCTGGTGTGCCTCGGGCTCGCCGCCGCCGTCCTTTCCACGAATGCACAGGCGGCGCCATGGAAACCGGCCGCCGCGCACGGGCCCCGCCCGGCCGAAGCCCGCATCACCGGCGTGAAAGCAATCGACAACCGGATGCGTGACCTCACGGTCATGTCTCCCGCGATGCGCACATCCATCCCGGTCCGCATCATTCTCCCCGAGAACTGGAGCAAAAACCCGAAAGCCACCTTCCCGGTTGTTTACATGCTCCACGGCGGCGACGACGACTACACGTCCTGGACACGCGAAACAGACCTGGAAGCCCTCGCACAGCACACCAACGCGCTCATCGTCATGCCCGACGGCGGACGCAACGGCTACTACAGCGACTGGTACGGCGGCGGCCCCCGCTGGGAGACCTTCCACACCCGCGAACTCGTCCGGCTCATGGAGAAGAAATTCCGCGCGAGCCGCACACGAGCCGTCGTCGGACTGTCCATGGGAGGCTTCGGCGCACTCAACTACGCCGCCCACCACCAGGGGATGTTCCGGTATGTGGCCTCCATGAGTTCCTACGTGGATCTGAACGATCCCGCCGTGCGCCTGGAACTCGCGCTCGGGACCGCGAAGGAGGGCATCGACATCAAAGACGTATGGGGCGACCCGGTGAAGGACGCCGGCAACTGGAAGGCCCACAATCCCGTCGCCATGCCGCGCGCCTTCCGCGGCATGCACATCCATCTCTCCGCCGGCAGCAGCGAGCCCGGACCGCTGGATGCGGGACACACCTCCGACGTGCTGCTGGCCAGCGAACTGGGCGAGGCACCGCTGTGGGGACAGATCAGCAGATTCGCGCGGTCCCTGCGCGCCGAGGGCGTCGACGTCAGCACGCACCTGTACACGCCGGGAACGCACTCCTGGCCGTACTGGCGGGCGGAACTGCACCGCATCTGGCCGTCGGTGATGAAGTCGATCGGTCAGTGATCCCATGCGGACCGTGGTGATTTTCGCCGCCGGATCCCGCGGCGACGTCCAGCCCTGCCTGGCACTGGGGCGCGCCCTGCAGCGCCGGGGCGATGCGGTGCGGATCCTGGCCAGCCTGCGCTACCGGCACCTGATCGCCGGGGCGGGCCTGGACCTGCATCCCCTGCCGGTCGACCCGGTGGAGATCATCGAGTCCGCCGAAGGGCAGGAACTCCTGGCCGGGCGGCGCAACCCCGTGGCGTTCATCCGCCACATGGACCGCGTCATGCGGCCCCGCATGATGTCGATGCTGGAGGAGACGCAGATCGGCGCGAAGGGAGCCGACCTGGTCCTGGCACCGACCTTCAGCTTCCTCGGCCTCCACCTCAGCCAGTACCTGAACATCCCGCACGCCCTCATCCACTTCCAGCCCAGCCAGCCCACCACAGCCTTCCCGCACCCCTTCGTGCCGGCGGCCCGGATCCTGGGCGGCGTGGGCAACCGGCTCAGCTTCGGCGCGGTCGACCTCGGATCCTGGATGGTCTTTAGGCAGTTCGTCAACGCATGGCGCCAGGACAGCCTGGGCCTGGCGCCGATGTCCCTGGCCGCCCCCTTCCGGCACGTCCGCCGGGCCACCGTGCTGTGCGCGTTCAGCCCGACGCTCGTGCCCCGCCCGCCCGACTGGGGCCCCAACGTCCACGTCACCGGCTTCTGGCACCACGACCAGCCGCTGTGGAAGCCCCCACGGCGCCTGCTCGCCTTCCTCGCCGAGGGCCCCCCGCCGCTCTACGTCGGATTCGGCAGCATGCAGACCGGCGACCCCAAGGCCACCGACGCCCTCGTGCGCACCGCGCTGCGCCGCGCCGGCCTGCGCGCCGTGCTGCCGGGAGACCCCGCCACCAGCGACGACGACATCCTCGCCGTCGGCGACACCCCCCACGACTGGCTGTTCCCCAAGATGGCCGCCGTCGTCCACCACGGCGGAGCAGGCACGACGGCCTCCGCACTGCGCGCCGGAAAACCCTCCCTGATCTGCCCGTTCTTCGGAGACCAGCCCTACTGGGCCGGCCGCGTGCACGACCTCGGCGCAGGACCGGCACCCCTGCCGGTCGCCGACCTCACCGTCGACGCCCTCACCCAGCGCCTGCACGCCCTGACCCGCTACGCCCCCTACACCCACCGCGCGCACCGGCTCGGCCAGGTCCTCAAGGCCGAGAACGGCATCGCCCGGGCCTGCCAGGTCCTGGACCAGTTCCCGGCCGCCCCCGCATGAAATCAAACGGCTGCCGCACACCCCCCGGCAACGACACCACCACAGCCGCGCCGGCCGGGCATGCAGCGTGCGCGGCCGGCACCGCTGTACGCCGCTCCGCCCGCCCGGGCGGCCGCCCGCACCGCATCAGCCACCACGCGGTGACCCTCACCGGCGGCCCCGGCCGGGCGCCTCAAGGCCGTCGAGGCGGAGAACGAAAGTGCCGCAGGAGCCGGGGACTTCACGCGCAGGCAGCCGGGAGCCGACGCCGTACCCCGCCACTTCGTTCGCGAGCGGGTGCCGGCAGGGAACGGGCCGGCGGCGAGCAACCCCGCAAAGACCCGGCACACAACACCCCGACACGTGCCCTCCCCCATGCGGAGTCCTGCCGGCATGCCGCGGTGAACAGCCCCGCGCTGCACTGGCCCTTCAGCCGGACACCGGCAGGCTCGGCCGGCGTGCGGGCACCCCGCACGCCGCGGGCGCGCCGGTCCCACACCGGCTCAACGCCCCGCTGGCCGGGCGAGGGGCGGGGTTCGGGGGGTGCGGGTCAGCGGACGTGGCGGTGCAGGGTGACGGTGGGGGCGAAGCCGGTGTGCGGGTCGCCGCTGGTGCGGGGGGCGCGTGCGGCTTCCCGGTCGAGGACGGCTTTGACCTGGTGGGCGAGGCTGTCGGCCTGGCGTGTGATCTGGTCGATGGGCAGGCGGGAGGTTTTGAGGGCGCCGATGTGGTGGTTGATGCTGCTGAGCTGGTCGCGTGCCTGGCGGCTGAGGGTGAAGGGGCCCGGTGTGGCGATGACGAACTGGTAGGCGGCGGAGAGGGTTTGGCAGGCGGGGCAGTGCTCGTTGACGGAGCGGCTGAGGTTGGTGGCGTTGATCAGGCGTGCGTTGCGGCCGGCGGTGGTGAGGATCTGGTAGGACAGCGCGATGGACCGGCAGGGGTTGTCCGGGGCGCAGCCTGCGGAGACGGCGGTGGCGCGGTTGTTGGCGGTGACGGCGACGGCCGGGCCGTACTCGTGCAGCGTGAAAGAGGTGCGGAACTGGTTCACGTGGGTCCTGTCGGCGTGGCTGAGGGCGGTGTCGACGGCGACGGCGACGCCGTGGGAGAGGCCGGAGGTGGCGCGGGCCTGTGTGGTGACGGCGGTGACCGCCAGGCCGGCGGTCACGGCGGCGCCGAGCCGCACGGCGGCCTTGCCG
>NZ_JBLEBI010000236.1:0-8507 GCF_047340315.1 Streptomyces sp. AF1A | reverse complement strand
TGCTGCTCGCGACCGTCCTCGCGATCAGCCTGTGGCCCGACGGCGGAGACGGCACCGGCCCCGTCACCTCCGCCGCGCCCGGCTCCGCCGCCCCCCGCGCCACCGCTCCCGGCACCGCGGGCCTGCCCGCCGGCGGCCGTCCCACCCGGCTGCGCAACGCCGGGGCCGGTCTGTGCCTGGACATCAAGGGCACGCCGAAGCCCGGTGCGGGCGCGGTCCTGGCCACCTGCTCCGCGGCGGCCACGCAGCAGTGGAGGTACGACGCGGACGGGCTGCTGCGCAGCGGGGCCGACTCGGGGCTGTGCCTGGACTCGCACGCCGACGCCGGCGTGGTGATCCTCGGCACCTGCGCCGACGCGGGGTCCGGGCGGGGGAACGACGTGCGCTACGACCTCACCGTGCACGGCGAGTTGGTGACCCGCTGGGACCAGACGCTCGCCCTCGCCACCGCGGGCGGGCAACCCGGTGCGGACCTGGTCGTCAAGGTCCGGGACGGTTCGCCCGGCGAGCGCTGGCTGACCGACACGCCGTCGGCCGCGTCCGGTTCGCTGTCGATCGCCGGCACGGACGGCCCGTCGCCACGGCGGACGGGCCTGCCGAGGCAAGGAGCGCGGCCGGCGCCGGTCCCGACGGGGTCGGCTGTGTGACCGCCGCCTGGGCCGGGGTGAGTTGGCGTGTTCTCGTCCCGGCTTCGGTGTGGGTTGGGTGGGCGGGGGTTGGCCGGCCCGCCGTCGTCGGCGTCGGTCAGGCGGGGTCCTCGACAAGGTCCGCCGCGCCGACCGTCGCCGGGCCGGTGTGCCCGGACAGCGCGAGGGTCAGGTCCAGCTCCGCCAGCAGGCAGCGGATGACGTGCTCCACGCCGGCCTGCCCGTCCAGGCCGAGCCCGTAGACGTACGGCCGCCCGACCAGCACCGCCCGCGCGCCGAGCGCGAGCGCCTTGAACACGTCGTCGCCGGTGCGCACCCCGCTGTCGAAGAGCACCGTCAGCCGGTCGCCGACCGCCTCCGCGACCCGGGGCAGGGCGTCGGCCGCCGCGACCGATCCCGCCACCTGCCGGCCGCCGTGGTTGGAGACCACCACGCCGTCCATCCCGGCGTCGGCGGCGAGCCGGGCGTCGTCCGGGTGCAGTACGCCCTTGAGGACGATGGGACCGTCCCAGTGCGCGCGCAGGAACTCCAGGTCCGGCCAGCTGTGCCCGGGGTCCCCGAACAGGCCCAGGAAGCGCAGCACCGCCGCGTTCGGGTCCTCGTGCACGGGCTTGTCGAGACCCGCCTGGAAGGCCGGGTCGGTGAAGTAGTTGGCGGTGCCGACCCCGTGCAGGAACGGCAGGTACGCCTGGTCGAGGTCGCGCGGCCGCCACGCCAGCAGCGGGGTGTCCAGCGTGACCACCAGCACCGAGAAGCCGGACGCCTTCGCCCGGTCCAGGAAACTCCGGGTCACCTCCCGGTCCTTGCCCCAGTACAGCTGGAACCAGCGCTCGGCGTCCCCCATCGCCTCCGCGACCTGCTCCATGGGCGTGCTGGACGCCGACGACAGGATGTACGGCACGCCCTGCGCGGCGGCGGCCCGAGCGGCGGCGGACTCGGCGTCGGGATGCATGATCGACAGCACACCGACGGGCGCCAGGGCCAGCGGCGCCGGCAGGGGCCGCCCGAGCACCTCGGCCGACAGGTCGCGCTCGCTCACGTCCCGCAGCATGCGCGGCACGATCCGGCGCCGGGCGAGGGCGGCCCGGTTGGCACGGGCGGTGCTGCCGTCGCCGGCGCTGCCCGCCACATAGCCCACCGGGCCCGGCCCGAGCCGGTGTTCGGCGAGCTCCTCAAGCCGGGTCAGGTCGGTCGGGAGCCGGGGGACCGCGCCCGTCATCCCGTTCAGATAGATCTCGTACTGGAAGTCCGCCCAGTGCTTCGCCATCCGTCGCTCCCGCCGTCGTCGCCGAGTACACGTGCAGCGCCGACGATACGGGCGGTCGGCGGCGGCGTGGGCCGCGGGTGGCCGCCTCGCGGGCGCGGGTGCGCGCACCGCCCCGGAGTGATCACCGGGTGAACACGGGGAGTCATGCACGTGCCCGGACGGGTCCGGGCCGGAATGTTTCAGGACGATTAACGAAGCGCTGTTTTTCGGCCATCCGGCCGGTCCCGGGGGCCCGGCACCGCTCAGTTCCAGGGTCACCGCGTTCGATTTCCGTGACTTCACGCCACTGCTTCAACACGAAAGGTTACTGAAACCCATGGGTGCGATGTGAGTTTCGCCGGTGGACTCGGCAGAGTGGCGCTCGCCGCTCCGGTGCCCGACCGGGCCCGAGCCGGCACCTCGTCTGTTCGAGCGGAAGGATGCACACAATGCGGAACACCGCGCGCTGGGCAGCGGCCCTCGGCCTCACGGCCGCCGCCGTTTGCGGACCCCTGACCGGGGCCGCCGTCGCTGCACCGGGCGCCGCCCCGTCGTCGCTCTACGCCCCCTCGGCGCTGGTGCTGACCACCGGCCACGGCAACGACGCGGCCACGGCCACCCCGGAGCGCGCCGTCACCCTCAGTTGCGCCCCCGGTCCCTCGGGGACCCACCCGGCCGCGGCGCAGGCCTGTGCGGAACTGCGCGGCGTCGGCGGCGATTTCACCGCCCTCAGGCCGAGCCAGGGCGTGTGGTGCACCAAGCTGTACGACCCCGTCGTCGTCACCGTCCAGGGCGTGTGGGAGGGCAAGCGCGTCTCCTACGAGCGCACCTTCGGCAACGCCTGCGAGAGGGACGCCGTCGGCGGCAGCCTCTTCGCGTTCTAACAGGGACCGGGATCGCAGAGGGTCCCCGCGGACGCCGGATCAGGCCCGCAACTGGGGAGTGCGGCCCCCTGGAGCGGGGAACCTGCGATCTCGCGCCGGGGCCGGACGGGCGGAGTGGGGCCGCCCGCCGGCTCCCGGGCACACAGCCGCTCCCCGGACAGGCCCGTGGGGGGCCTGCCGGGGGGCGGCGAAAAACAGCCGGTGCTCAGGCCTTGCGCCGGTGACTCGTGTCACACCAGGGATAACGGCGACTGCGCCGGCAGGTGCACAGAGCGACACGGAAACGGTCCGAGGAGACCGTCGTGCCGTCCTCGAGTTCGATCTCCACGGGCCCCTCCACGAGCAGCGGCCCCCGTCGCTGCACGGTGATCCGGCGGGCCCGGTCAGCAGGGTCGTTCGGCACGGATGACCACCAACTCCTCCTTCTCGGCCGACGGGGCGAGCAGCCCCCGCCGGCGGAGCCATTCCTCCCGGGACCGCAGCACCGGCCCGAAGTCGATCCAGCGCCGCCGCACCACCGCGGCCTTCAGGTCCGCACCGCGCAGCAGGCCGAGCGTGCGCTCGGGATCGCTCAGCGCGGACTGCACCACCAGCAGCACGCCACCGGGGCGCAGCAGCGCGGGCGCGCCCCAGCAGATCCGGTCCAGCAGCAGCCGCCCGTCGTGCCCCGCGTCCCAGGCCCGGGACCGGCCCCGCGGTCCGTGCCCGGTGTCCGGCGCCGGCACATAGGGCGGGTTCGCCAGGATCACGTCGTACCTGCGGCCGTGGACCGGGCCGAAGAGATCGCCGCGCCGGATCTGCACCGGCAGCCGGGTCAGCCAGGCGTTGAGCCGGGTCGTCCACACCGCCCGGCGGGAGACGTCCACCGCGGTCACCTCGGCGCCCTGCCGGGCCGCCGCCAGGGCCAGCGCCCCGCTTCCGGTGCCCACGTCCAGCACCCGCGCCCGGGGCGGGGGAGCCTCCTCGCGGAGGGTCTCGGCCAGCAGTGCGGTGTCGTCCTGGGGGGCGTACACGCCCGGAAGAGTCAAAGCGATCACCTGGTCCGGGTACCCCGGCCATCAGGATGTATGGGACGTTTCGGGCTCGACGGGCGCGCGGAGGGACGACCGGCCCGCACGCCAGTCGCCGAGCAGCCGCCGGGCCAGCCGGTCCTCGAGGTATTCGGTCGCGTCGATGCCGAAGGCGACGTCCGCCGCCAACTCGGGCTCCTCGTCGAGCAGTCCGGCGATCACCTCGTGGCGGACCACCTGCTCGTGCACGGCGTCCGCCTCCACGTGCTCGTCGTAGAAGAACTCCGCGGCCGGTCCGGCGCCGGTGCGGCGCATCGCCTCGGCGAGCCGGCGCGAGCCGGGCGAGGAGGTGATCTCCACCTCCGCGAAGTGCCCCACCAGCGCGCCGCGCAGCTCGCGGTGCAGCCCGAACAGGGACATCAGGTTGACCACGGCCAGCATCTCCGCGCGGGCCGCGTCGAGATAGCGGCCGTACGCCGGGTCCAGGCCGAGGTCCCGCATCAGGTCGGCGAAGAGCCGGGCGTGGACCCGCTCGGCCCGGCCGCCGCCGAACTCGTCGTACTCCACCGCCGCCATCGCCGCCTTCGCCCGGCCCCACAGCCGCGGCAGCACCCAGGCGTGCGGGTCGGCCTCCTTCAGGTGGTACAGGGAACGCTGGGCCGCGTACTCGCGCAGCTGCCACAACTCCCCCTCGGCGCACAGGAAATGGGTGACACCCGTGCCCTCGGCCGGTTCCACCAGGAGCGCGGCGAGCGCGTCGTCCAGGCCGTCGTGGGCGGGGGCGTCGGCGCGCAGCGCGGCGAGGAAGCGCTGCTCCAGCGCGGCCCGCAGGCCCAGCAGTCCGGGGTCCCACTCGGCCTGCGGGGCGACGCCCGCGAAGCCGCGGTAGTGCAGCTCGTAGCACAGGTAGAGGGCGAGGTGCAGGTCGTCGCCGTAGGGGTCGGCGCCCTGGGCGCCCCCGGGGCGGGGGAGCGGGCCCGTGCCGAGCAGGTACGCGGTGAGCGCGGCGGACAGGGGGCCCCGGCCGGGCGGCAGCCGGGGTTCTCGCACAGGGGGGTTCATGGGGTCCGGGTACCCGCGCTCCGGCGAGGCAGTGCTGCCGTCCGGCGGCCGGTCACTCGCCCTCCGACTGCTCCTGGGCCCCGGTGTTCGGAGTGATGGCGTCCCCCGCCTCGCCCCCGCGACGTCCCTGGTCCTCGCGCTTCTCGGCCTCCTCCACCTCGCGCAGCACCTCTTCCACGGCCGTCTCGGGCCGTTCCTCACGATCGTCCTCGCCGGACATGGCGCCTCTTTCCGTCGCCCTCCTGATCGCTTCGTGCCCCGCGAGTTACCCGCCGTGCCCGTCTCAAGCGTCCTGCCAGGGGGTGGGGCGCGGCACCCAGGCCGGTACCGCGCGCCGGTAGCGCTCGTAGTCCGCGCCCAACCGGCGCACCAGCCCCGGCTCCTCGTACCAGCGGACGAACGCCCAGGTCAACGCCCAGGTTCCGGCGGCGTAGGCGAAGAGCACCGGCCGGGCGAGCAGCAGGCCCTGCCCGCAGAGCACGCCGACGACCGCGACATAGATCGGGTTGCGGAGGTGGCGGTACGGCCCGCTCACCACGAGCCGTGCCGGCGGTGCGACGGGCGCCGGGGTGCCGAGGCCCTGCGGCGCGAACCGGGTGAAGGCCTCCAGGCTCACCGCGGCCCCGGCGGCCGGCGGGAGCAGGCCGGCGAGCCGCACCGGCAGCCACCACTGGCCGGCGCGCCGGCCGTCCGTCAGCGCCCACGGCACCAGCACCGCGGCGCCGCCCGGGACGAGAACGAGGAAGGCGGCACTGCCGAAGGCCGCCGTCGCCATGACAGGGCGAGGGGCCGCCGTCTCCCTGCTGACGGCGGCCTCTTGGACCTCTTTCCGGTTGGCTGTCGCCCGAGGGCGACGGGAGGGTCCACGACGGCTACGTCGGCGCCGGCGTGCCCTCCGGCGCTCCGGTACCGGGCCTGGACTGACGAGCGGGCGGGCCGGCGCGGGGCCGGATGGGCGCCGGCTCCGCGTGCGCGGCGTTTCGAGGTGTGGCGCCCTGGATACACCGCGAGGGTTCGGCCCCCGGAGTCCGCGAGCCCGTGTACACCGTCGCAGTGAGGTCGTCACCATGTCCCATGCCCCGTCCCCCGCAGGACCGTCCAACCGAGCGCGACCGGTGGCGGCCCCCGTCCCGGAGGCCCCTTCCGGGATCGCCCCCGCCGGCGACCGGACGACGCGCGCCGGCACGGCTGTGGTGACGGGAGCCTCTTCCGGCATCGGCGCGGCCGTGGCCCGCCGGCTGGCCGCCGAGGGCGGCTGGCGGCTGGTGCTGAACGGCCGCGACATCACCCGACTGGAGCATGTGGCCGCAGATGTGTCGGCCGTGGCCGTGCCCGGGGACCTGACCCGCCCCGGCGCCGACCGCCGGCTGACCGAGGCCGTCCTCGACCACCTGGGCCGGGTGGACCTGCTCGTGGCGGGCGCCGGCGTCGGCTGGGCCGGGGACTTCTCCGGCATGCCCCGCGCCCGCATCGACGAACTCATCGCCGTCGACCTGCTGGCCACCCTGCACCTCGTGCGCGGCCTGCTGCCCCACATGATCGCGGCCGGCTCCGGGCGCATCGTGCTGCTCGGCTCCGTCGCGGGCAGCGTCGGCGTGCGCGGCGAGGCGGTGTACTCCGCCACCAAGGCGGCCGTGGCCGCGTTCGCCGACGCGCTGCGCTACGAGCTGCGCGGCACCGGCGTGGGCATCACCCATGTGGTCCCCGGAGTGGTCGACACGCCCTTCTTCGACCGGCGCGGCGCCCCGTACCGGCGGTCGTGGCCCCGGCCCGTGCCGCCCGAACGGGTGGCGGACGCCGTCGTCACCGCCGTGCACCGCGGCAAGGACGAGGTGTACGTCCCCGGCTGGCTGCGGCTTCCCGCCCGGGTGCGCGGCGCCGCGCCGGGGCTCTACCGGCGGCTCGCCGCCCGCTTCGGGTGAGCGTCCGCGATGGCCCTGACGGTGGTGCTGGCGCTGTGCGCGGCCCTCTCGAACGCATCCGCCTCGGTGCTGCAGCGCCGGGCCGCCTCCGTGGGCGAACCGGAAAAGACTGCTGGGGCAGTACGCCGGCTCGGGCGCCTGCTGCGGCGCGCGGACTGGCTGGCGGGCGTCGGCCTGCTGATGCTCTCCGCCGTGCTCCAGGGCTCGGCGCTGGCCGTGGGCAGCCTGTCCCTCGTTCAGCCCCTGCTCGCCGCGGAGCTGCTGTTCACGCTGGTGGTGGGCAGCCTCGTCTTCCGGCGCCGCCCCGAGCGCCGTACCTGGCTGGCGTTCGCCGCCCTCGCCGTGGGACTGGCCCTGTTCCTGGTGGCGGCCGCGCCGGCCGCCGGCCGCACCGAGGCGCCGGTGCGCGCGTGGCTCGTCGGCGGCGGCGCGGCGTGCGGCGCCGTGGTGCTGCTCGTGCTGGCCGCCCGCCCGTGCCGGGGCGCGTCCCGGGCCGTGCTGCTCGGGCTCGCCTCCGCCGTCTGCTTCGCCCTCACGGCGGCGCTGCTCAAGCAGGCCGTCGGGCGGCTCGCGCACGGGCCGGGCGCGATGTTCACGCACTGGTCGCCGTACGCCACGGCGGTCACCGGGCTTCTCGCCTTCCTGCTGCTGCAGAGCGCGTTGAGCGCCGGGTCGCTGGCCGCCTCCCAGCCCGCGCTCACCCTGGGCGACGCGCTCACCAGCATCGCACTCGGAGCGGCGGTGTTCGAGGAGTCCATCCAGCTGGGGCTGCGGGTGATCCCGGAGATCGCCGGCATCGCACTGATCGGGGCGGGCAGCGTCGGACTGGCGCACGCCTCGTCCGAGGGCCGAGGCTGGGATACACCCGGCGAGAGAAAGCCGGAAGGAAACGGCGCCCACATCCCGATGGGCCACGAGCACTGAGGCAGGTCACCGATGTCCGCCACGTCCGCCCGCGCCTGGCGCACCGCGGCCGTCCTGCTGCCGCTCGGGGTCGCCGGAGCCCACATCGGCCCGGCGGCCACGTGGCTGCGCAGCGTGCGGCTGCCGCTGTTCCCCCGCCTCGCCGGCACCGGCCCCCGCCACCACATCGCCCTGACCTTCGACGACGGCCCGGATCCGGTGGCCACGCCCCGCTTCCTGGACACCCTGGACCGGCTCGGCGTACGGGCCACCTTCTTCGTCCTCGGGGAGCGCGCGCTGCGCCATCCGGAGCTCGTCGAGGAGACCGCCCGGCGGGGGCACGAGGTGGCGGTGCACGGCTGGACCCACGACCGGCCCTGGCGGCCCGCCGTCGCCCGGGAGAGCGCGGGCGTCGCCCGGGCCGCGCGCGCGGTCCACGACCTCACCGGACACCGGCCGCAGTGGTACCGCCCGCCGTACGGCATCCTCACCTCCGGCCGCTTGCTGGCCGCCCGCCGGGCCGGGCTGCGGCCGGTGCTGTGGTCCGTCTGGGCCAGGGACTGGCTCGCGGACGCCACCGCGGAGTCCGTCCGCGCCCTGGTCGCCGCCGACCTGCGCGGCGGCGGCACGGTGCTGCTGCACGACTCCGACGGCTTCGCCGCCACCGACTGCTGGCGCGCCACCCTCGACGCCCTGCCCGCGATCGTCACCGACTGCCGCGAGGCGGGCCTGACGGTCGGGCCGCTGCGCGACCATGCCCCTTGGCCTGCACCACGGAGCTGAGCAGCAGGGTGGGCGAGGGCGTCGCGTTGCGGGGTCCGTTCGGGAGGGGT
>NZ_JBLEBI010000235.1:0-8516 GCF_047340315.1 Streptomyces sp. AF1A | reverse complement strand
CCGTGCGGCGGTCCCAGGCCTACGCCGTGCTCAGCATCGCGCGGCTGCGGCTGCGCGTTCCCGTGGCCGAGGGGGTGAGCAAGGCGGGCGTGCTCGACAAGGGGTACGTCGGGCACTACCCGGGGACGCAACAGCCGGGGCAGGCCGGGAACTTCGCGCTGGCCGGGCACCGGAACACGCACGGCGAGCCGTTCCGGTACCTGCCCCGGCTGCGGCGGGGGGACGAGATCGAGGTGGAGACGCGGACGGCGACGTACACGTACGACGTCGACCAGATCCTGCCGCGGACCTTCGCCCTGGACGCGGGGGTCGTCCGGCCCGTCCCGCGGTCCCTGGTCCGGCCCGGGTACGGGTACCGCGAGCCGGGCCACTACCTCACCCTGACCACCTGCACGCCCGAGTTCACCTCGCGGTACCGGATGGTGGTGTGGGGAAGGCTGGCGTCGGTGCGGCCCCGTTGGCCCGGTGCGCCCGCTGGCGTGGCCGGCGTCGGCGCGGTCCCGTGAGCCCCCTGCGCCTGCTCGCGCGGCCGGCGCGGACGCGGCCCGTCAGCCCTCCTGCGCCCGGTCGCGCAGCGCGAGGACGAGCACCGCGCCGACCACCGCCAGGATCGCCGACACCAGCAGGGCGATGTCCGTGCCGCGGGTCAGGCTGCCGGCGGAGGTGGCGAGGGCGATGGTGAGGGCGACGCCGGCGCAGGAGCCGATGTACCGGAAGGTCTGCTGGGCGCCGGAGCCCATGGCGGCGCGCTCGCGCGGGACGGACTCGACGGCGAGGAGGGGGAGCGCACCGTTGAGCAGGCCGCTGCCCACACCGCCGACGATCAGGCCGGGCAGCAGCCGGGACCAGGAACCGGAGGCGAGGGCGCCGAGCATGGTCAGGACGGCGATCATGTGCAGGGCGAAGCCGATGCCGAGCTGGGCGCGCGGGGGGACGCGGGGGGCCAGGTGCTTGACCTGGAGGGCGACCGCGAAGCTCAGCCCGGACCACAGCAGGACCAGCCAGGCCGTGTCCAGCGGGGACAGGTGCAGCACCTGCTGCATCAGCGCCGGCAGGAAGCTGAACATGCCGATCACCGACAGGCCCGTGAACAGGCCGCCCGCGGAGGAGGCCAGGAAGCGGGGACGGCGCAGCAGGCCGAGGTCGATCATGGGGGTGGCGGTCCGGCGCTCCACCGCGACGAACGCCGCGCCCAGCACGACCGCCGCCGCGAGGAGCAGGCCCACCTGCGCGCGCAGCCAGCCGTCGCGGCCCAGGGTGAGGGCGGCCACCAGGGCCACCAGGGCCAGGCCGAAGGCGAGGGCGCCGAGCGTGTCCGGGCGGCCGCCGCGCGGGGCGCGGGACTCGGCCAGCGTGCGGGTGCCGAGCGCGGCCAGGAGGAGGGCGGCGGCGCCGAGGACGCCGTAGCCGGCCCGCCAGTTCGGCAGCGCGGCGGCCACGAGCGGGCCCGCCGCGATGCCGCCGCTGACGAAGGCGCCCCACACGCCGGTCGCGTGCAGTCGGCCGCGGGGGCTCGGGAAGGCGTGCACGATCAGGCCGAGGCCGCTGGCCAGCAGGGCCGCGCTGGCGGCGCCCTGGGCGATGCGGGCGAGGGTGAACTGCCAGGTCGACGTGGTGAGCGCGCCGAGTGCGGTGGTGAGGCCCAGGGCCAGCGTGCCGGAGAGGAAGATCCGGCGGCGGCCGTAGTCGTCGGCGAGGCTGCCGGCCACCAGGAGCAGGGCGGCGAGGCCCAGCGGGGTGCCGTTCAGGAGCCAGGCCTGGGCGGAGAGCGAGGTGTGCAGGGCGGCCGCCGTCTCCGGCAGCGTGATCATCGGCGCGGTGTACGACATCAGGGCCACGGCGGTGGCGGCGCTGATCAGTGCGAGGGTGGCGCGGGGGCGTGCGGGGGTGTCCGGCGGTGCTGCCGTGTGTACGGCCGCGGGCGTGGCGACGGAGTCGAGCCCGGTCATGGCATGTCCTGTCCTGAGGCGTCTAGGCTTTTCGGTTCAGTCATTGAACCGAGCTGTTTGCAGTCAGCCTAGCATCGTAAGTTCGGTCACTGAACCGAGTGTCGGAAAGTGGCTACAGTGGGGGCATGGCACTGGGCAAGGACTACGCGACACAGGAGTGCTCGATCGCCCGCGCGCTCGAGGTCGTCGGCGAGCGCTGGACGCTGCTCGTCGTCCGGGACGCGCTCTACGGCGTGCGCCGGTACAACGACTTCCTGGTCCACCTCGGCATCCCGCGCGCCGTCCTGGCCGCCCGCCTGCAGACGCTGACCGCCGAGGGCGTCCTCGAAAAGCGCCGCTACCAGCAGTCGCCGGCCCGGGACGAGTACGTCCTCACCGAGCGCGGCATCGCCCTGTGGCCCGCCCTGCGCGCCCTCGGCCTGTGGGGCCGCGAGCACTTCGGCGAGACGCAGCTGCGCTACTTCCGGCACGCGGCATGCGGCACCGAACTCGGGTCGTACGGCGAATGTCCCGCGTGCGGAACCGTCGTACCGGTCGCGGACGTTGTCACGGAGCCGGGACCCGGACTCGATCCGGACCCGGCGGATCCGGTCAGCCGGGCGCTGCTCAAGCCGAAGCGGCTGCTGGAGCCGCTGCAGACCGATCAGGGATAGGTCAGGTATAACCGACTCAGTGCGGGAGAGCCCGGGCCGGAAGGAGGGAGAGGCGATGATTCGCGGTCGTGCCGCCGGCGCGCGTGCCCTCGCGTTCCTGCTCCTCCTGTTGCTGCCCGTCGTCCTGTCCGACACCGGCAGCCTCACCACCGCCGTCGCCCTCGCCGCGACCGCCGCCGCCGGTTCGGCCCTCGCCGTCTGCTGCCTCCTCATCGCCCGCAGCGCGCCCGCCGTCCCGCCCACCCGGGTGCGCACGGCGATCCGCGACCGGGCCCGGCGTACGGCCTTCCTGCCGCAGCGGGATCCCGACGCGCCCGGCCGGCGCCGGCCCAGGGCACCCGGGCGGGCCCTCCCGGCGACCGCCGTGTAGGGCACGTCCTCCCGCACCTTCGCGTCCGTGCCCTCGCGCGGTTCGTCCTGCCGATTCCCTTTGTCAGCTCCGGCACGACGAGACCCCCGGAGGGCTCACCCATGTCCGTCTTCTCCCTCTTCGCGCACCTGGTCGAGCGGCTCGCCGACCTGCTCCAGCCGCTGTGCCACTCCTCGGCGGCCGCCGCCGCGATCGTCCTGTTCACCGCGCTCGTACGACTGCTCGTCCACCCGCTGTCCCGGGCCGCCGCCCGAGGCCAGCGTGCCCGCGCCGACCTCCAGCCGCGCATCGCCGAACTGCGCAGGAAGCACGCCAAGGACCCGCGGCGGCTGCAACAGGCGGTGCTGGAACTGCACGCCGAGGAGAAGGTCTCGCCGCTGTCCGGCTGCCTGCCCAGCCTGCTGCAACTGCCCGCCTTCTTCCTGCTCTACCACCTCTTCTCCGGCTCGGCGGTCGGCGGCGGCAGCAATAGCCTGCTCGCGCACCGGCTGTTCGCGGCGCCGCTCGGCGGGCGGTGGGCCGACGCGCTCGCCGACGGCGGGGTGTTCGGTTCGGCCGGCGTGGTCTACCTCGCCCTCTTCGCCCTCGTCGCGGCCGTCGCGACCTTCAACTTCCGGCGCGCCCGGCGCACGACGGCCGCGAGCCCGGGCTCGGTGGGCGCCGGCGACGCCGAGCCGGTGCCGGGGCTGGGCGCGGTCAACAAGGTGATGCCGTTCCTGTCCTACGTCACGCTCGTCACCGTGGCCGTCGTACCGCTCGCCGCCGCGCTGTACGTCGTCACCAGCACCACCTGGACCGCCGTGGAGCGGGCCGTGCTGTACCGGTAGGAGGCGCGGTGACGGTCCAGTACGTGAACAAGGTCTTGCGGACTGGACGGCGGGATTGGAGGATCAGCCAGTCCTCCGATGGCCGCACCCATCGGCCGGGCGCCCGCGACCGAGGGAGATGGTGACCATGAAGCTGCTGCGAGTCGGCACCCCGGGGGCGGAGCGCCCCGCCCTGCTCGACGCCGACGGGACCCTCCGGGACCTGTCGGGCATCGTGGACGACATCGACGGTGCGCTGCTCGCCGACGACGCCGCGCTCGGCCGGGTACGGGCGGCGGCCGAGTCCGGCGAGCTGCCCGCGCTGGAGGCGGCCGGGCTGCGGATCGGCCCGCCGGTCGGCCGCATCGGCAAGATCGTGTGCATCGGGCTCAACTACCACGACCACGCCCGCGAGACCGGCGCCGAGCCGCCCACCGAGCCGGTCGTCTTCTTCAAGGCGCCGGACACCGTCGTCGGGCCCGACGACACCGTGCTGGTCCCCCGCGGCTCCGCCAAGACCGACTGGGAGGTGGAGCTGGCCGTCGTCATCGGGCGCACGGCCCGCTACCTGGAGTCGGCGGAGGAGGGGCTCGCGCACGTCGCCGGGTACGCGGTCGCGCACGACGTCTCCGAGCGGGAGTTCCAGATCGAGCGCGGCGGCACCTGGGACAAGGGCAAGAACTGCGAGACCTTCAACCCCCTGGGACCGTGGCTGGTGACGGCCGACGAGGTGCCCGACCCGCAGCGGCTCTCGCTGAGGCTGTGGGTCAACGGGGAGCTGAAGCAGAACGGCACGACGGCCGAGCAGATCTTCCCGGTGGGCGAAGTCGTGCGGTACGTCAGCCAGTTCATGACCCTCTACCCCGGTGACGTCATCAACACGGGCACCCCGGCCGGAGTCGCCATGGGACACCCCGAGCCCAAGCCGTATCTGCGAGCCGGGGACGTGGTGGAGCTGGAGGTCGAGGGGCTGGGGCGGCAGCGGCAGGAGCTGAAGGACGCGTAGGCGCTCCGCTGGGTGCGCCGGGGAACTGCGGATTCGCCTTCTGCCCTTCGGCCGCGGGTGGTTCGTGGTTGGTCGCGCCTGCGCGGTTGGCGCTCGTGGGGTGGGGCCGCATGCCGAAGGCGGCCCCGTGTCCCTTCGGGCCGGATCAGTCACCGTAGGAGGGATGCCAGGCGGCGCGGCTGCGGGTCGGTGTTGGTTGCCGGCGAGCGCGTGGCGGGGCCGCATGTCGAACGCGGCCCCGCGCCCCTTCGGTCCGGATCAGTCACCGCAGGAGGGACGCCCGGCGGTGCCCCTTCGGGCCGGACCGGTTACCCCAGGAGGGACGCCAGGCGGCGCCACTCGTCGCGCGGCAGGGCGTCGGCTCCGGCGTCCGTGACCACCTGGAGGGCCACGTGGTCGGCGCCCGCCTCGTGGAAGGCGTCGATGCGGGCGCGGATGCGGTCGTCGTCGCCCCAGGCGAACACGGCGTCCACCAGGCGGTCGCTGCCGCCGCCGGTGACGTCGTCCTCCGTGAAGCCGAGGCGGAGGAAGTTGTTGGTGTAGTTGGGGAGTTCCAGGTAATGGGCCAGATAGGCGCGGGCGGTCTCGCGTGCGCGGGCCGGGTCCGGCTCCAGGACGACCTTGAACTCCGGGGCGAGCAGCGGCCGTTCGCCCAGGATCTCGCGGGCCTGGGCGGTGTGCTCGGGCGTGACCAGGTAGGGGATGGCGCCGGCCGCCCGGTCGCCGGACAGCTTCAGCATCTTCGGCCCCAGGGCCGCCAGTACCCGGCGGTCGGCGGGGACGCCCGCCTTGTCCAGCTCGTCGAGGTAGCCGGTCATCGCGGCGTACGGGCGGTGGTAGCCCTCGACCCGCGGGCCGTGGCTCACGCCGAGGCCCAGCACGAAGCGGCCGGGGTGCGCCGTGTCCACCTCGGCGAAGCCGGCCGCGGTCGTGGCGGCGTCCTGCTGCCAGACGCTCTGGATGCTGGTGCCGACGACGATCCGGCGCGTCGCCGAGATGAGCGGGGCCGCGTGGCCGGCGGTGCTGTTGCCGCCCAGCCAGATGGCGCCGTAGCCCAGTTCCTCCAGCTCGGCAGCGGCCTCGTCCAGCCGGCCGCGCCGGTCCGGGTCCTCCGAACGCAGTTCGACGCTCCAGACGCCGTACCGTCCGACGCGCTGCTTCAGGGGGGCTGTGGTGTCGCTCATCGGGTCTTCCCTCCGGGTGGTGGGCCGTGCCGTGATCATCGCGCCTTCAGCCACTGCCAACCGGAGGGCGTCCCGGGTTGATTCCCGCCGTTACCTCACTCGGCCGAACGGCCCAGGAACTGCTCCAGCGCCGCCACCACGAACCGGTGGTCCTGGAGCTGGGGCAGGCCCGAGACCGTCACCGCGCCGACGACGCCGACGTTCTCGACGGTGATCGGGAACGAGCCGCCGTGCGCCGCGTAGACGTCGGGGTCGAGGCGGGAGGAGTCCTCGAACGTCGTGCCCTTGGCCCGGAAGCGGGCGCCGACCAGGTAGGAGGAGGCGCCGTAGCGCTCCACCACCCGGCGCTTGCGGGCGATCCAGGCGTCGTTGTCCGGGGTGGAGCCCGGCAGCGCCGCGTGGAAGAGCTGCTGGCCGGCGCGGTGGATGTCGATCGCCACCGGGGCTTGGCTCTCCCGGGCCAGTTCGACCAGGAGCGAACCGAGGGCCCACGCGTCGTCGTAGGTGAACTGCCGGAAGACCAGACGGCGTTCCTGCGCCTCCAGCTCCTCGACGGACGGGGTGAGTTCGGCGGTGGTCCTGGTGGGTATCTGCGGCTGGTGCATCACAGGGTCACCGTCACCTTGTCCAGGGCGGACCTGCGGGCCGCCTCCAGCACGTCGAGTGCGGCGGCCGCCTCCAGGGCGGTCACCGGGTTGGGGCCCGCGCCCCTGAGCGCGTCGGCCACGGCCGCGTAGTACGCCGGGTAGTCGCCGGGCAGGGTCGGCACGGGGGTGCCGCCGCCGGTCAGCGGGGACTCGCCGGCGCCGATACGGCCGTACAGGGACTCGGGCTCGGCGCCCCACCGGGGGCCCGGGCGCAGGCCCTCGCGCAGGGCCGCCTCCTGCGGGTCCAGGCCGTACTTCACATAGCCCGCACGGGAGCCCAGCACCCGGAAGCGGGGGCCGAGCTGGGGGGCCGTCGCGGAGACGTAGAGGTGGGAGCGGACGCCGCTCGCGTGGGTGAGTGCGATGAAGGTGTCGTCGTCGGTCTCGGCTCCGGGGCGGCGGGTGTCCACCTCGGCGTAGACCTCGCCGGCCGGGCCGAACAGCACCAGGGCCTGGTCGACGACATGGCTGCCGAGGTCGTAGAGCAGACCCCCGATCTCCGCCGGGTCGCCGGACTCGCGCCAGCCGCCCTTGGGCTCCGGGCGCCAGCGCTCGAAGCGGGACTCGAAGCGCCGGACGTCGCCGAGTTCGCCGTCCGCCAGCAGCTTGCGCAGCGTCAGGAAGTCGCTGTCCCAGCGCCGGTTCTGGAAGACCGACAGGAGCAGGCCGCGCTCCTCGGCGAGCGCGGCCAGCTCGCGGGCCTCGGCCGCGGTGCCGGCGACCGGCTTGTCCACGACCACCGGCAGGCCGGCCTTGAGGGCGGCCGTGGCCAGCGGGACGTGCGTCCTGTTCGGCGAGGCGATGACGACCAGGTCCAGCTCGCCCGCGCGGTCCAGCAGCTCGTCCGCGGTGCCGGCGAGCCTCACGTCCGGGAACTCGGCGCGGGCCTGCTGCTGCCGCTCCGGGTGGGAGGTGACGACCGTGTCCAGGGCGAGGCCCTCGGTGGCGGCGATCAGCGGGGCGTGGAAGACCGAGCCGGCGAGGCCGTAGCCGATCAGGCCGACGCGTAGGGAGGGAGGAGTGTTGCGTCCTGTCATGGGACCCACTTTCGCAACGCTGTTGCCAAAGTGCAAGCGGTGGGCAGAATGGGTGGCGTGAACAGGACGAAGAGCGGCGGCCCGGCCGGGGCGAACCTGCGCGCGCTGCGGTCGCACAACACCGCGCTCGTGCTCGACCTGCTGCGCGGCGCGGGGACGGCCGGCATCAGCCGGCTGGAGCTGGCCGAGCGCACCGGGCTGACCCCGCAGGCCGTCAGCAAGATCACTGCGCGGCTGCGGGAGGAGGGGTTCGCGGCCGAGGCCGGGCGGCAGGCCTCGACCGGCGGCAAGCCGCGGACCGTGCTGCGGCTGGTGCCGGAGGCCGGGCACGCGGTGGGCGTCCATCTCGACCGGGACGAGCTGCGGGCGGTCCTGGTCGACCTCGACGGGGCCGTGGTGGCGGAGCGCCGGTCGGCACTGGACCTGGGGGCCGGGGCCGAGGCCGTGCTGGAAGCGGTCGCCGGGGAGGTGACCGGGCTGGTGCGGGCGGCGCTCGGGGACGCCGAGGGCGGGCTCGCGCAGGTCGGCTCGCTGCTCGGGGCCGGCGTCGCGCTGCCGGGACCGCTCGACCATGCGCGCGGGGTCCTGCACCGGGTCACGGGGTTTCCCGAGTGGGACGGGTTTCCGCTGCGGGACGCGCTCGAGGCGCGGCTGGGAGTGCCGGTGGTCGTCGACAAGGACACCAACGCCGCCGCGCTCGGGCTGTCGGTGGGCGGCGAGGGCGGGTCCTTCGCGTATCTGCACCTCGGGACGGGGCTGGGCGCCGGGCTGGTGATCGGCGGTCGCGTGCACCGGGGTTCGCGCACCGGGGCGGGGGAGTTCGGGCACCAGGTCATCCAGCTGGACGGACCGCTGTGCGAGTGC
>NZ_JBLEBI010000234.1:0-8756 GCF_047340315.1 Streptomyces sp. AF1A | reverse complement strand
GGCACGGACGCGGTTCTGCCGCTGCTCGTCTCCGAGGGCGGGGCACCCGCCGCCGCGCTGCTGGCCCGCGCCGGCCACCACTCCCACTACGCCTCCGCGGGGCGGGGCATCGCGCGCGCGGATCACTTCCGCGCCGGCAGCGTCACCAAGACCTTCCTCGCGACGGTCGTGCTCCAACTGGCCGCGGAACACCGGCTGTCGCTGTCCGACACCGTGGAGCAGCACCTGCCGGGACTGCTGCGCGGCCACGGCACCGACGGACGGCACATCACCCTGCGGGCCCTGCTCACCCACACCAGCGGCCTGGCCGACTTCGCGAAGGCCACCCACGGCACCGTGCCCCTGACTCCGCTTCAGGCGGTGCGCATCGCTCTCGCCCTCCCTCCGGCCCACCTGGGCCGCTACTCCTACTCCAGCACCAACTACGTCCTGCTCGGCATGGTCGTCCGCCAGGTCACGGGCCACTCCTACGCCGCCGAGGCCGAGCGCCGCATCATCGCGCCGCTGGGTCTGTCCGGCACCTCCTTCCCCGGGTCACGTACCTCGCTTCCCTCGCCGCACGGCCGCGCCTACGCCGCCGACGGCTCCGACGTCACCCGGCTCGACCCGCGGGTGGCCGGGGCCGCGGGCGAGCTGGTGACCACGCTGGCCGACCTCGACCGCTTCTACGCGGCCCTGCTCGGCGGCCGGCTGCTGCCCTCGCACTGGCTGCGCGAGATGCTCGACACCCGCGCCGCACACGGCACGTACGGCATGGGCATCTATCCGGTGAAACTCCCGTGCGGCACCACGGTGTGGGGGCACAACGGCCGGATATCCGGGAGCTACGTGCGCAGCGCAGCCACCGCCGACGGCCGCCGGGTCCTCACCTTCCGGGTGAACACGGACGCGATCGCAGACACCCGGTACGAACCGGCCCTGCTCGATGCCGAGTTCTGCCCTCGCACCGGGTAGAACGACCCGGCCCCGAACGGAGATCCCGCCGCACGACACTCGTTCGAGTGAAAGCCGCCGTCGGTCGCCCTCCAGCGAAAGCCCCCGTCGCTCGCCGGCCCCCGGAACGCCGCCCGTGAGCCGTCACAGCGGCACGATGTCCGGCGCTCCCAGCCGCGCCGCGTCCGCCGTCTGGTCGTCCGGCTGCAACTGGGACTCCCGCTCGGCCTCGACCCGCTTCTCGTAGTGCTCGACCTCGCGCTCGATCTGGTCCTTGTCCCAGCCGAGGACCGGCGCCATCAGCTCGGCCGCCTCGCGGGCGCTGCGGGTGCCCCGGTCGAAGGTCTCGATGGAGATGCGGGTGCGCCGGGTGAGCACGTCGTCCAGGTGGCGGGCGCCCTCGTGCGAGGCGGCGTACACCACCTCCGCGCGCAGGTAGTCGTCGGCGGCCTGGAGCGGCTCGCCGAGCGTCGGGTCGGCCGCGATGAGGTCCAGGACTTCCTCGGCCAGCGAGCCGTACCGGTTCAGCAGATGCTCCACCCGGACCACGTGCAGCCCGGTGCGGGCCGCGGTGCGCGCCCGCCCGTTCCACAGCGCCTGGTACCCCTCCGCGCCGAGCAGCGGGGTCTCCTCCGTCACGCAGTCGGCGACGCGCCGGTCGAGGCCGTGCACCGCCGCGTCGACGGCGTCCTTCGCCATCACCCGGTACGTCGTGTACTTGCCGCCCGCCACAACCACCAGGCCCGGCACCGGATGGGCGACCGTGTGCTCGCGGGAGAGCTGGCTGGTGGCGTCGGACTCGCCGGCCAGCAGCGGGCGCAGACCGGCGTACACGCCCTGCACGTCGTCCCGGCTGAGCGGCACGGCGAGCACCGAGTTGACGTGTTCCAGCAGGTAGTCGATGTCCGCGCTGGACGCGGCCGGGTGGGCCTTGTCGAGGTCCCAGTCCGTGTCGGTGGTGCCGACGATCCAGTGCCGGCCCCAGGGGATGACGAAGAGGACGGACTTCTCGGTACGCAGGATCAGGCCGGTGGTGGAGTGGATGCGGTCCTTGGGCACGACCAGGTGTATGCCCTTGGAGGCGCGGACGTGGAACTGGCCGCGTTCGCCGACCATGGCCTGCGTGTCGTCGGTCCACACGCCGGTGGCGTTGACGACCTGCTGCGCGCGGATCTCGTACTCGCCGCCGCCCTCCACGTCCTGCACCCGGGCACCGACGACGCGCTCGCCCTCGCGCAGGAACCCGGTCACCCGCGCGCGGTTGGCCACCTTCGCGCCGTAGGACGCCGCGGTGCGCACCAGCGTGGCCACGAAGCGGGCGTCGTCCATCTGGGCGTCGTAGTACTGCAGGGCGCCGACCAGGGCGTCCTTGCGCAGGCAGGGGGCCACGCGCAGGGCGTGACGGCGACTCAGGTGACGGTGCATGGGAAGGCCCCGGCCGTGGCCGCGGGCCATGGACATCGCGTCGTAGAGCGCGACGCCCGAGCCGGCGTAGAGCCGCTCCCAGCCCTTGTGCTGCAACGGGTAGAGGAAAGGCACCGGTTTGACCAGGTGCGGGGCGAGCCGCTCCAGGAGCAGGCCGCGCTCCTTCAACGCCTCCCGGACGAGGGCGAAGTCGAGCATCTCCAGATAGCGCAGGCCGCCGTGGATGAGCTTGCTGGACCGGCTGGAGGTGCCGGAGGCCCAGTCGCGGGCCTCGACCAGGCCGGTGGACAGCCCGCGGGTGACAGCGTCCAGTGCGGTGCCGGCGCCGACCACCCCGCCGCCGACCACCAGCACGTCCAGCTCACGCTCCGCCATCGCCGCCAGTGCGCCGGCACGCTGCGCCGGTCCCAGAGTCGCTGTCCTCACCGCTGCCTCCCGCTGTCGCACACTCGCTCGCGTCGGCCGCACCCGGTGGGCGAAGCCCGGTTCACCCCCTCCTCATGCCCAAATTCTGACCGGCTTGCCCGACTTCAGCACCACGGGCTCCCAGCCTGTGCACAACAAGAGCGCAACCAACGGAAGACACACGAACAGAATCCCACATAACGGTCATATTTACTCCTAGTGTGACAGTGCGCTGGTACATGCTGTCCACAGCGGTTGCGCACCTGTTTCGCTTCGGCTACTGGGAAGGACCGCCCACGCCATGCCCGCAGACCTCGCCGTCATCGGACTCGGTCCCTACGGCCTGCCGCTCGCCCAGGCCGCCGTCGCCGCCGGCCTCTCCACCATCGGGTACGCCACCGGCCCCGAGGCCGGCTCCCTCAGCCCGGCCGAGCTGCGCCGGATGCACGCGACGGGTTTCCGGCCGGGCACCGACCCGGCCCAGCTGGGCCGCGTGCGCACCGCGGTGATCTGCGCACCGACTCCGCGGGGCGCCGACGGCGGTCTCGATCTCGGCCAGGTCGAGGCGGCGGCCCGCGCCCTGGGCGCGCGGCTGCGCCCGCACACCACGGTCATCCTGGAGTCCCCCGTTCTCCCCGGGACGACGGAGACGTTCCTGCGCCCCCTGCTGGAGGAGGGTTCGGGGCTGCGCGCCGGCCGCGACTTCCACCTCGCCTACTCCCCCAGCCGGGTCGACCCGGGCAGCCGCGAGCACACCCCGGCCAACACCCCCAAGGTCATCGGCGGTCTCACCCCGGCCTGCACCGAGTCGGCCGCCGCCTTCTACAGCCGGCTCACCGACAAGGTGGTACGCGCGCGTGGGCTGCGCGAGGCGGAGGCGGTGCAACTGCTGGAGACCAACTACCGGCATGTGAACATCGCCCTCGTCAACGAGATGGCCGTGCTCTGCCACGAGCTGGGCGTCGACCTGTGGGACGTCATCCGCTGCGCCGAGACCAAGCCGTTCGGCTTCCAGGCGTTCCGGCCCGGACCCGGCGTCGGCGGCCACGGCGTCGCGCAGGACCTCACCGGGCACGCGAGCCGCACCCTGCGCATGGTCGAGCTGGCCCAGCAGGTCAACAGCCGGATGCCCCGGTACGTCGTGCAGCGCGCGGCCGCCCTCCTCAACGAGCACGGCAAGTCCGCCCGGGGCGCCCGGGTGCTGCTGCTGGGCGTGACCTACAAGCCCGACCTCGCCGACCAGCAGGGCACGCCCGCCCAGGAGATCGCGATCCGCCTGATGGAGCTGGGCGCCTCCGTCAGCTACCACGACCCCCTGGTCGCCTCCTGGAACGTCCTGGACCGCCCGGTCCCGCGCGCGGACTCCCTCTACGAGGCGGCGGCCGACGCCGACCTGACGATCCTCCTGCAGCAGCACCGCACGTACGACCTCCAGGGCCTGTCGGTGAAGGCCCAACTGCTGCTGGACACCCGGGGGGCCACGCCCACAGGGGCGGCGCACCGGCTCTGAGCCCGATCACGAAAGGAAAACGGCCGGGGCGTTGTCGTCCCCGGCTGTTAGTCTCCCCCGGACTCGCCGCACACGGGTGCGCGTGGGTCTTCCCGTTTTCCTGATCCAGTTGTGCCACAGCACGGGGGGATTACTGTCATGAGCCAGTCAGCTCCGCCGCCGCAGCCGCCGCAGTCCGGCCCGGTGGACGGCAGCCCGTACGCCAAGGACGAGCCGGCCGGGGCGCCGTACCCGCCGCAGCCGGGCGCCTTCGCGCCGGCGCCGGCCCCGGTCGCGCCGGCCCGGAACAATCTCGTCGTCGGCCTGGTCGCCGCGCTGGGTGCCGCCGTCCTCGCCGCCGCGCTGTACGGCGTCGTCATCGGCGTGACCAAGCACGAGATCGGCTACGCCGCCGTGGGCGTCGGCTTCGTCATCGGTCTGGCGGCGGGCAAGGCCGGCGGCCGCAACCCGGTCCTGCCGATCGCCGCCATCGTCCTGGCTCTCGCCTCCGTCTACTTCGGCCAGCTCGTCGGTGAGGCCATGATCGGTGCCAAGGCGACCGGTCTGAGCTTCACCCAGGTCTTCTTCGACCACTTCAGCGTGGTCCAGAAGGCGTGGAAGGCGGACTCCGACCCGCTCACCTTCCTGTTCTTCGCGCTCGCCGGGTTCGCCGCGTTCTCGGCCACGAGGAAGGCCGCCCACTGACGCGGACCGTGTGAAGGGGCCCGGCACCGCTGCTGCGGTGGCCCAGGCCCCTTCACACGGTTCGTGCGTCAGCGCTTGTGCTGGCTGTCCGCGACGGTCACCTCGACCCGCTGGAACTCCTTCAGCTCGCTGTAGCCGGTGGTGGCCATGGCGCGGCGCAGGGCGCCGAAGAAGTTCATCGAGCCGTCCGGGGTGTGGGACGGGCCCGTGAGGACCTCCTCGATCGTGCCCACCGTGCCCAGGTCGACCTTCTGGCCGCGGGGCAGCTCCTCGTTGACCGCCTCCATGCCCCAGTGGTGGCCCTTGCCGGGCGCGTCCGTGGCACGGGCCAGCGGGGAGCCCATCATCACCGCGTCGGCGCCGCAGGCGATCGCCTTGGGGAGGTCGCCGGACCAGCCGACGCCGCCGTCCGCGATCACGTGCACATACCGGCCGCCCGACTCGTCCATGTAGTCGCGGCGGGCCGCGGCGACGTCGGCGACGGCCGTCGCCATCGGGACCTGGATGCCGAGCACGTTGCGCGTGGTGTGCGCGGCGCCGCCGCCGAAGCCGACCAGGACGCCGGCCGCGCCGGTGCGCATCAGGTGCAGGGCGGCGGTGTACGTCGCGCAGCCGCCGACGATCACCGGGACGTCCAGCTCGTAGATGAACTGCTTCAGGTTCAGCGGCTCGTGCGAGGACGACACGTGCTCCGCCGAGACCGTCGTGCCGCGGATGACGAAGATGTCCACGCCCGCGTCCACGACCGCCTTGGAGAACTGGGCGGTGCGCTGCGGGGAGAGCGCGGCCGCCGTGACCACGCCGGAGTCGCGCACCTCCTTGATGCGGGCGCCGATCAGCTCCTCCTTGATCGGCGCCGCGTAGATCTCCTGCAGGCGGCGCGTCGCCTGCTCGGCGGGCAGCCCGGCGATCTCGTCCAGCAGCGGCTGCGGGTCCTCGTACCGCGTCCACAGGCCCTCGAGGTTGAGCACGCCGAGGCCGCCCAGCTCGCCGATGCGGATCGCGGTGGCCGGGGAGACGACGGAGTCCATGGGGGCGGCCAGGAACGGCAGCTCGAAGCGGTAGGCGTCGATCTGCCAGGCGATCGAGACCTCCTTCGGGTCCCGCGTACGGCGGCTGGGGACGACGGCGATGTCGTCGAAGGCGTAAGCCCGGCGGCCGCGCTTGCCGCGCCCGATCTCGATCTCAGTCACGTCTCTAGGCCTTTCCCTATGCGTTTCAGCGCCTTCCAGTATCGCCGACGGGTACGACAACGGCGGCCCCGGATGCTCCGGGACCGCCGTCGTGCGGGCCTCACGCGCGCGTGGGGGTCACTGCTTGGTGCTGTAGTTCGGCGCCTCGACCGTCATCTGGATGTCGTGCGGGTGGGACTCCTTCAGGCCCGCCGAGGTGATGCGCACGAAGCGGCCCTTGGACTCCATCTCCGCGATGGTGGCGGCGCCGACGTAGCCCATGGTCTGGCGCAGCCCGCCGACGAGCTGGTGCAGGACGTTGGCGAGCGGACCGCGGTAGGGGACCTGGCCCTCGACGCCCTCGGGCACGAGCTTCTCGTCGGCGGTCACGTCGGCCTGGAAGTAGCGGTCCTTCGAGTACGACTTGCCCTGGCCGCGGGACTGCATGGCGCCCAGCGAGCCCATGCCGCGGTACGACTTGAACTGCTTGCCGTTGATGAAGAGCAGCTCGCCCGGGGACTCCTCGCAGCCGGCGAGGAGGCTGCCCAGCATCACCGTGTCGGCGCCGGCGGCCAGCGCCTTGCCGATGTCACCGGAGTACTGCAGGCCGCCGTCGCCGATCAGCGGGATGCCGGCGGGACGGGCCGCGAGGGACGCCTCGTAGATCGCGGTGACCTGGGGGACGCCGATGCCGGCGACGACGCGCGTCGTGCAGATGGAGCCCGGGCCCACACCCACCTTGATGCCGTCCACACCGGCGTCGATCAGCGCCTGGGCGCCGTCGCGCGTGGCGACGTTGCCGCCGACCACGTCGACGTTCACGCTCGACTTGATCTTGGACATCCAGCTCAGGGCGTTGCTGTTGTGGCCGTGCGAGGTGTCGACGACCAGGAAGTCCGCACCGGCCTCGGCGAGCGCCTGGGCCCGCTCCAGCGCCTCGGGGCTGGCGCCGACCGCGGCGCCGACGAGCAGGCGGCCCTCGGCGTCCTTCGCGGCATTGGGGTACTTCTCGGCCTTGACGAAGTCCTTGACCGTGATCAGGCCCTTCAGGACACCCGCGTCGTCCACCAGCGGCAGCTTCTCGATCTTGTGCTTGCGCAGCAGCTCCATGGCCTCGGGGCCGGAGATGCCGACCTTGCCCGTGACCAGCGGCATCGGGGTCATGACCTCGTGCACGCGGCGGGTGCGGTCGCTCTCGAACGCCATGTCACGGTTGGTCACGATGCCGAGCAGCTTGCCGGCCGGGTCGGTGACCGGGACGCCGCTGATGCGGAACTTGGCGCACAGCGCGTCCGCCTCGGCGAGGGTGGCCTCCGGGTGCACCGTGATCGGGTCGGTGACCATGCCGGACTCCGACCGCTTCACCAGGTCGACCTGGTTGGCCTGGTCCTCGATGGACAGGTTGCGGTGCAGCACGCCGACACCGCCCAGCCGGGCCATCGCGATGGCCATGCGGGACTCGGTCACCTTGTCCATCGCCGCCGAGAGCAGCGGGATGTTCACCCGGACGTTGCGGGAGATGCGGGACGAGGTGTCGACCGCGTTGGGGAGCACCTCGGATGCGCCCGGCAGCAGCAGCACGTCGTCGTAGGTCAGCCCGAGGGTTGCGAATTTTCCGGGCACTCCGTCGACGTTGGCAGTCATGACACCTTCCCCAAATGGCCTTGATCGGTGCGGATGTCCATGCTAACGGCAAGCTTCGCTAGCGAATTCCACGGTACGGGCTCGCTTCGGGCTTCATATGTTCGTACGAAAACGGAAGCGTGAGCGTTCACCGAGGAAGTTGCGGAGGCTTCACCCAAGAGGGTTACTGCTCGGCGAGCGCCCTGAGGCGGCTCAGCGCCCGGTGCTGGGCGACCCGGACCGCACCGGGTGACATTCCCAACATCTGCCCCGTCTCCTCCGCGGTCAAGCCCACGGCGATGCGCAGCAGGAGCAGTTCGCGCTGGTTCTCGGGGAGGTTGGCCAGCAGCTTCTTGGCCCACTCCGCGTCGCTGCTGAGCAGGGCGCGCTCCTCGGGGCCGAGGGAGTCGTCGGGCCGCTCCGGCATCTCGTCGGAGGGCACCGCCGTGGAGCCGGGGTGACGCATGGCGGCGCGCTGCAGGTCGGCGACCTTGTGGGAGGCGATGGCGAAGACGAACGCCTCGAAGGGGCGGCCCGTGTCCCGGTAGCGGGGCAGGGCCAGGAGGACCGCCACGCAGACCTCCTGGGCGAGGTCCTCGACGAAGTGGCGCGCGTCGCCGGGCAGCCGGGACAGCCGGGTGCGGCAGTAACGCAGCGCGAGCGGGTGGACATGGGCCAGCAGATCGTGCGTGGCCTGCGCGTCGCCGTCGACGGCACGGTGCACGAGCGAACCGATCGCCCCCTGGGCCGTGCCCGCCTCCTCGTCGCGCATCGCTCCATGGTGCCTTGCGGCCGTCCGGTCCGTCGCATCGTGCTCACCGTTGTGCACCGAAGCGTTATGAGCAGGTGCGCCGGCACTCATTCCCTGCGCCCTCCCCTTCCGCTCGACAGACTCGTCCCCGAGAGACTCCACAACTCCAAGGATGCGGCATCCGCGCCGAAACGAGCAGCGCGCGTCCGGCGGGCCACCGTGCGCAGCGCCCGCCGGCGTGTACGACGGGTGC
>NZ_JBLEBI010000233.1:0-8812 GCF_047340315.1 Streptomyces sp. AF1A | reverse complement strand
TCGTCGGAGCCGCAGAGCCCGCCGCCGGCCACCCCGGCGGCCCCGCCGACGCCTCCGGCCGCTCCGCCCGCCGGGCCACCTCAGCCCCAGCCCGGCTACGGCTACCCGCAGGCCGGCCCGGCCGCCGGGCCGCCGCAGCCCCAGCCGGGTTACGGCTACCCGGGTGCGCAGCAGAACCCGTACGCCCAGCAGACCCCGGCGTACGGGCAGCAGCCTCCCGCCTACGGCGCGCCGCCGCAGTACCCGTACGGCCGGCCCACGCCGCCGGGGTACGGGTACCCGGGGCAGTCGCCGACCGCGCCGATGCAGCCTCAGCCCGGACAGGGCGGTGGGCGCAACAACGCCGCGCTCGCCATCATCGTCTCGGCGGTCGTCGTCATCGCGCTGATCGTCACCGGAGGTATCTGGTACACCAAGTCCTCCGGCGGCGACGGCAAGACGCACGACACCGCTTCCTCCAGCGGCGGCACCGGCGGCAAGGACTCCTCCGGGGGCGCCTCGGGCGGCGGCAAGGAGAAGGTGCCGGCCGATCCCGCGGCCCACGTGCTGTTCGAGGTCCCGTTGCCCACCACGGACGACACGGTCGCCACCGCGGGTTCCTGGCTGACCGACACGGTGTACGCCAAGAGCGGGGTGTCCGAGGTCGTCGGCTACGACCCGGCCAAGGGCACCAAGCTGTGGACGATCAAGCTGCCCGGCCCGGTCTGCGCGGCCAGCAAGCACGTCACCTCGGACGGCAAGACCGCGATCACCTACCAGCCGAAGCCGGACACGAAGAAGTCCGTCTCCGCGTGCACGCAGATCGCCGCGCTCGACCTGGACGCGGGAAAGAAGCTGTGGACGAAGACGGTCAAGTCGGGTGACTACGCGGTCGGTTACCAGAACGTGACGGTCGCCCAGCGTACGGTCGCGGTCGGTGACAGCAGCGGCGGTGCCGCGTTCGACATCGACTCGGGCAAGGCGCTCTGGCTGCCGAAGCCGGGCGACGACTGCTACGACGCGGGTTACGGCGGCGGCGCCAAGCTGGTCGCGGTGCGCAGCTGCGGCGACTCCTCCAGCCCCCAGCTGCTCATCCAGACCCTCGACCCGAAGACCGGGAAGGTGATCTCCGAGTACAGGATGGACCCGGGGATCGAGTACGCCTCCATCGTCTCCACCGACCCGCTGGTGGTGGCCGCCGACGTGGGCGACAGTGCCGGTGACGGCAGCGAGGTCTCGGACTACTTCTCCATCGACAACAAGACCGGCAAGCTGCTCGCCCACATCTCCGCGCCGGGCAAGACCTACGCCGGCCGCTGCGACGGCATCACCCGCATCGAGTACTGCAAGGAGATCGTCGCGGGCAACGGCAAGCTGTACGTGCCGACCGAACAGCACGACGGCAAGGGCCAGTTCAGCGAGACCAACGAGATCGTCGCCTTCGACCTGAACACCGGCAAGCCGACCGGACAGCGCGCCGAGGCCGGCGACGGCTACCAGATGTACCCGCTGCGCATGGACGGCTCCAACCTGATCGCCTACAAGCAGCCGCCGTACAACAAGGGCGGTCAGATCGTCAGCATCGACGGCGGCTCGTTCAAGCAGACCACGCTGCTGGAGAACCCCGCCGACCAGAGCGTGCGGGAGACGGAGGCCGCCATGCTGCCGGACTACGCGGAGATCCTCTTCGCGGACGGCCGGCTGTACATGTCGCAGGTGTTCGCCCACCGCAAAGGCACCTCGACGTCCGGCAAGGAGGACCTGGTGCTGGCGTTCGGCACGGGCGGCTGACCCGTCGCCGGCTCGCCCGAATGGGTGACTTACCGAGAAGTGCCCCGGATTTCATCGATCCGGGGCACTTCTCATGAAGACGGGCAGCGCGACGTCGAACAAGCGTGTAGCTTCCGGGGGCATGAAGGACGGGGGCCGGGGGGCCCTCTGTCCTTGGGAACCGCTGGGCGTCCATAGTGGGGCATCCATGGGGGGGACTGGGGGGTTGCTCTATGGGAGTGCGGCTCATGGTCGTCGACGACCATCGCCTGCTCGCGGAGGCGCTGGCGTCCGCGCTGAAGCTGCGCGGGCACCGGGTGCTCGCGGCGGCGGCACCGGCCGCGGGTGCGGCGGATCTGGTGATCGCGCGTGCGCCGGAGGTGTGCCTGCTGGGCACGGCGGCGCCGGCCGAGCCGGGCGCCTTCGACCCGGTGGTGAAGATCAAGCGGGAACGGCCGCAGGTGGCGATGCTGGTGCTGGGGCCGGTTCCGTCGCCGCGGGGCATCGCCGCGGCCTTCGCCGCCGGCGCGTCGGGGTACGTGCGGCACGACGAGCGGATCGAGGGGGTCGAACGGGCGATCATGAAGGCCCGGGCCGGGGAGGCGGCGGTGGCTCCGCAGCTGCTGCAGGGCGCCTTCGAGGAGCTGCTCAATCCCGCCGCGCAGCCGGACGACGAGGCTCAGCGGCTGCTGCAGGTGCTGACGCCGAGGGAGGTCGAGGTGCTGGTCCGGGTGGCCGACGGGGAGGACACGCGGCTGATCGCGGCGGGCATGGGCATCGCGCCGAGCACCGCGCGGACGCATGTCCAGCGGGTGCTGATGAAGCTGGGCGTGGGGTCCCGGCTGGAGGCCGCCGCGCTGGCCGCGCGGACGGGGTTGCTGGACCGGGCGGGACCGCTGCGGCCGGGCCCGGAGCCGTACGGCGACTGACTCCGGCCCGGCGCCCGGCCCCGCTGCCGGTGCCTCGCCGACGGCACGGCGGCGCCCGGTGGGGGGACGGAGATCCGGGCGCCAGCGGCAGCGAGTCTGCGGCCGGGAGCCGGTGGTCCTGTGGCGGTGCCGGCCCCCGGCCGGTGGTCACTCCTCCGGCGCGTCCTCCTGGACAAGCGGCCGTGGCGTCGCAGGCCTGAGCTTCAGCCAGGCCAGGAAGAAGATCCCCAGCAGAAGCATGCCGATGCCGGTCCAGAGGTTGATGTTGACGCCCTGGGCCTTGTCGATCGCGGACTGCGAGTCGGTGATGCCGGTGACGGTGACGATGACGCCGTAGACCACGAACAGGCCGCCGATGATGCGGCGCAGGTCGAAGATGCGGGCCGCGGTCTCCGACTTGCTCTGCAGCTCGGAGACCTCCCGCTGCAGGTCTTCCTCGGTGTAGTGGTCGGGGCGGCCCGTGCGTCGCGGGTGTTCGGAGTGCTCGGACATGGTTTCCTCGATCCTCCCGCGTCAGAACGAGAACGGGATGTAGCAGGCGGCGGCCAGGACGACCGCGCCCCAGCCCAGCAGGGCGGGCCGGCGGTACCAGGCGTCGTCGCCGGGGGCGGGCGGTTCGGTGCCGGGGGTGGGGGTGCCCCCGGACGAAGTCTGGGGGAGGGTGCCGTAGACCAGGCCCTGCAGCTCCTGCGCCGGCTTCGGCCTGGTGAACAGCGACACCAGGAACATGACGACCGCGCCGGCGACGAAACCGGCGATCGCGGAGACGAAGTTGGCGCCCTGGTCGGAGGGGATGGAGATGATCCCCTTCTTGTAGAACACGAAGTAGTTGACCATCGCGGTGACAGTGCCGGCGATCAGACCCCAGAAGCCGGACTTGGCCGACGCCCGCTTCCAGAACATGCCGACGATGAAGACGACGAACATCGGCACGTTGAAGAAGGAGAACAGCGTCTGCAGGTAGGCCATGATGTTCGAGAACGAGGACGCCAGGAACGCCGTGCCGATGGAGGCGAGGACGCCGATCACCGTGATCAGGCGGCCGAAGCGGACGTAGTAGGCGTCCTCGCGGCCGGGCACCGCGTACTTGGCCCAGATGTCGTTTGTGAACACGGTGTTGAACGACGACACGTTGGCCGCCATCCCGGCCATGAAGGCCGCCAGCAGACCGGTGACCGCGATGCCGAGCACGCCGTTGGGCAGCAGCTCCTGCATCAGGTAGGGGATGGCGTCGTTGTACTGGTAGCCGGAGCCGGGGGCGCCGAACTTCGGGACGAGCGCGGCGGCGACCAGGCCCGGGATCATCACCAGGAAGACGAAGAAGATCTTCGGGTAGGCGGCGATCAGCGGGGTCCGCCTGCCCGCGGAGAGGTTCTTCGCCGACAGGGCGCGCTGCACCTCGGCGAAGTTGGTGGTCCAGTAGCCGAAGGACAACACGAAGCCGAGGCCGAGGACGATGGTCAGCCAGTTGGCCCCGAGCGGGTTGACGCTGCCGATGCCGGTGCCGCCCCAGGCGGTGGTGAAGTCCGCGCCGTGGGTCGCGGTGAGCTTGTCGGTCAGGCCGCCCCAGCCGCCGACCTTCTTCAGGCCCAGCACGACGATGGGGATGAGGGCCGTGAGGATCACGAAGAACTGCAGCACCTCGTTGTAGATCGCCGAGGACAGACCGCCCAGGGTGATGTACGCGAGCACGAAGGCACCGGCGACCACGATGGCGACCCACTGCGGCCAGCCGAGCAGGGCCTCGACGACGATGGCCAGGGCGTAGAGGTTGACGCCGGCGATCAGGATGGCCGCGAACGCGAACAGGATCGAACTGAGCAGGTGCGCCGCCCGGTCGAAGCGCAGCAGCAGGAACTCGGGGACCGAGCGGACCTTGCTGCTGTAGTAGAAGGGCATCATCACCAGGCCGAGGAAGACCATGGCGGGGATGGCACCGATCCAGTACCAGTGCACGGTGTAGGCGCCGTACTGGGCGCTGTTGGCGGCCATGCCGAGGATCTCGGTGGCCGCCAGGTTCGCCGAGATGAAGGCGAGGCCGGTGATCCAGGCGGGCAGCGAGCGCCCCGACAGGAAGAAGTCCAGGCTGGTCTTGACCGAGCGGCGGGCCGCGAAGCCGATGCCGAGCACCACGACGAAGTAGATCGCCAGGATCGTGTAGTCCAGCCCATTGGTGGGGAGCCGTAGCCCCGCCGCCAGATCCGTGGGCGCGTATGGGGGGGTTTGCATGGAGAACTCGCTTCGTTGCGCGAACTGATCAGAGCGGAACCTATGCCTCCGTGTTCAGGAATTGAACACTTCTGTTGATGTTCTTTGTTTGATTGTGATGATCCTGATGGTTGTCGGGTTGTGGTCTGTTATGTTTGATTGTGTTGAGTGAGTAGGGGGTGTGCGCACGCCCCCAGGGGCTGACCAAGGAGTCCGGCGTGAAGAAGACCTCGACTCGGCTGGCCGACGGTCGTGAGCTGATCTACTACGACCTTCGGGACGACACCGTGCGCGACGCGGTCGACCGCCGGCCGCTGGAGCGCACGGTCACCACCTCCGAGATCCGCCCCGACCCGCTGCTCGGCGATCGGGTGGCCGTCGCCTCGCACCGGCAGGGCCGCATCTATCACCCGCCGGCCGACGAGTGCCCGCTGTGCCCGACGCGCGGCGACCGGCTCAGCGAGATCCCGGACTCCTCCTACGACGTCGTCGTCTTCGAGAACCGGTTCCCCTCGCTCGCCGGCGACTCCGGGCGCTGCGAGGTCGTCTGCTTCACCTCCGACCACGACGCCTCCTTCGCGGACCTCAGCGGCGAGCAGGCGCGCCTGGTGCTGGACGCCTGGACGGACCGCACCTCGGAGCTGTCACACCTGCCCTCCGTCGAGCAGGTGTTCTGTTTCGAGAACCGGGGCGCCGAGATCGGCGTGACCCTGCAGCACCCGCACGGACAGATCTACGCCTACCCCTTCACCACGCCCCGCACCGCGCTGATGCTCCGGTCGCTGGCCACCCATAAGGAGGCGACCGGCGGGGAGAACCTCTTCGACGCCGTCCTGGAGCGGGAGCTCGCCGGCGAGCGGGTCGTCCTCACGAGTGAACACTGGGCGGCCTTCGTGCCGTACGCGGCGCACTGGCCGTACGAGGTGCATCTGTACCCCCGCCGCCGCGTCCCCGACCTGCTCGCCCTCGGCGAGGCGGCGCGCACAGAGTTCCCCCAGGTCTATCTGGAAATCTTGCGGCGCTTCGACCGGATCTTCGGCGAGGGTGAGCCTCCGACGCCCTACATCGCGGCCTGGCACCAGGCCCCGTTCGGTGCGCTGGAGGAGTTCGAGGGGGTCACGCGCGACGACTTCGCGCTGCACCTCGAGCTTTTCACCGTCCGCCGCACTTCCGGCAAGCTGAAGTTTCTCGCGGGTTCCGAGTCCGGCATGAACGTGTTCATCAACGACGTGCCGCCGGAGCGCGCGGCCGAGCGACTGCGAGAGGTAGCGAGTTCATGAAGTACCTGGTGACGGGTGGCGCGGGTTACGTCGGCAGTGTCGTGGCCCAGCACCTGCTGGAGGCCGGCCACGAGGTCACCGTCCTCGACAACCTCTCCACCGGCTTCCGCGCGGGCGTCCCGGGCGGCGCGGCCTTCGTCGAGGGCGACGTCCGCGACGCCGCCAAGTGGCTGGACCCCTCCTACGACGGCGTGCTGCACTTCGCCGCGTCCTCGCAGGTCGGCGAGTCGGTGGCGAAGCCGGAGAAGTACTGGGACAACAACGTCGCCGGCAGCATGGCCCTGCTCGGCGCCATGCGTGAGGCGGGCGTGCGCAGGCTGGTGTTCTCCTCCACGGCGGCGACGTACGGCGAGCCGGAGCAGGTCCCGATCGCAGAGAGCGCGCCGACGAAGCCGACCAGCCCCTACGGCGCGACCAAGCTCGCCGTCGACCACATGATCACCGGCGAGGCGAACGCCCACGGCCTGGCCGCGGTGTCCCTGCGCTACTTCAATGTGGCCGGCGCCTACGGCGCGTACGGCGAGCGGCACGACCCCGAGTCGCACCTGATCCCGCTCGTCCTCCAGGTCGCCCAGGGCCGCCGCGAGGCGATCTCCGTCTACGGCGACGACTACCCGACCCCCGACGGCACCTGCGTCCGCGACTACATCCACGTGGCCGACCTGGCCGAGGCCCACCTCCTGGCCCTGGACGCCGCGACGGCGGGCGAGCACCTGATCTGCAACCTCGGCAACGGCAGCGGCTTCTCCGTGCGCCAGGTCGTCGAGACCGTCCGCGAGGTCACCGGCCATCCGATCCCCGAGGTGGTCGCCCCGCGCCGGGGCGGCGACCCGGCCGTTCTGGTCGCCTCGGCGGACGCGGCCCGCGAGAAACTGGGCTGGAACCCGACCCGCGCGGATCTCGCGGGGATCGTCGCGGACGCGTGGGAGTTCGCACAGAGCATCGCAAGGGAGCAGTAGTGGGGCCACAGCAGGTCGCGGAGCGCTTCACCGAGTTGTACGGGACGCAGCCGGAGGGGGTGTGGGCGGCGCCGGGCCGGGTCAATCTGATCGGCGAGCACACCGACTACAACGACGGCTTCGTCATGCCGTTCGCACTGCCGCACCAGGTGATCGCGGCCGTCTCCCGCCGGGACGACGGCATCCTGCGCGTGCACTCGGCGGACGTCGAGGGCGGCGCCGTGGAACTCCGGCTGGACGCGCTCGCCCCGGGCAGCGACGAGAACTGGACGGCGTACCCGGCCGGCGTGGTCTGGGCGCTGCGCGAGGCGGGCCACGGCGTGACCGGCGCGGACGTCCACCTGGCGTCCACGGTCCCGACGGGCGCGGGCCTGTCCTCCTCGGCGGCCCTGGAGGTCGTCGTCGCGCTGGCGCTCGACGACCTGTACGAGCTGGGTCTGCCCGGCTGGAAGCTGGCCCGGCTGTGCCAGCGCGCCGAGAACGTCTACGTCGGCGCGCCGACCGGCATCATGGACCAGACGGCGTCCGCGTGCTGCGAGGAGGGCCACGCCCTCTTCCTCGACACGCGCGACCTCTCCCAGCGGCAGATCCCCTTCGACCTCGCGGCCGAGGGCCTGCGGCTGCTGGTGGTCGACACCCGGGTCAAGCACGCCCACAGCAACGGCGAGTACGGCAAGCGCCGGGCGGGCTGCGAGAAGGGCGCGGCCCTGCTGGGCGTCGACGCCCTGCGCGACATCCCGTACGCCGAGCTCGACGCGGCCCTCGCCCGGCTCGGCGACGAGGAGGAGGTCGTCCGCCTGGTCCGGCACGTGGTGACGGAGGACGAGCGGGTGGAGCGGGTGGTGGAACTCCTGCGCGCCGGCCGGCCCCGCGCCATCGGGCCCGTCCTCACCGAGGGGCACGCCTCGCTGCGCGACGACTTCCGCATCTCCTGCCCGGAGCTGGACCTGGTGGTGGACACGGCCCTGGCCTCGGGCGCGCTGGGCGCCCGCATGACCGGCGGCGGCTTCGGCGGCTCGGCGATCGTCCTCGCGGAGGCGACCGACGTCGACACCCTGACCAAGGCGGTCCACGAGGCCTTCGCCGCAGCGGACTTCACGCCCCCACGCGTCTTCGAGGCGGTGCCGTCGGCGGGGGCGCGGCGACTGAGCTGACGTGGCCCTCCCGACGGACTCCACCGGCCCGGTGCACGGTCGGCGTGCACCGGGCCGGTACCCTCCGCACGCGAGGGAGAGCACAGGCGGTGCGTCCGGCCCTCCGCGCCCTGGTGGCGGAGGCCGATGTGATCGGGAAGAGCAGGGTCTCGGGAGCGGCCCTGGGCCAGGCCCTGACCGACTTCGCCTATCAACTCACCCGGCATGCCTACGACCTGGCCGGGTGCAAGGGTGCGCGGGACTTCCCCGCGCAGTTGCCGCGCTACGGGGACCGCTGATGGAGGACGACGAGATTCGGTCCCGCTTCGACGGCCGGGGGCACGTCGAGATTGAGGGGCCGGTTGCCGTGCGGGAGCGGGTCGAGGCGATCGGCCACGCGCTCGGGTACCGGCTGATCGCCGTGGAGGAGTCGCGGGGCGCCGGCCTCGCGCTCGGAATCCGCACCCCGTTGAAGGTGCGGCTGCGCTTCCGGCGCGACGACGACCCGCGGGCCCGCCGACGGGCGGAGCGGACCATCGAGCGGCTGCGGGCGG
>NZ_JBLEBI010000232.1:0-8876 GCF_047340315.1 Streptomyces sp. AF1A | reverse complement strand
CGCACCGAATGGCTCAAGGCCGCCCGCCGCGCCCTGGCCGCCGCCCCCTTCCACGCCCTCGGCTACGGCGACCCGCGCGGCCGGCCCGAACTGCGCACCGCCCTCGCCGGGTACCTGGCCCGCGCGCGAGGCGTCCACGCCACCCCGGAGACCGTCGTGATCACCGCGGGCTTCTCGCACGCCCTGGGCATCCTTGGCAGGGTGCTCCGCAGGCGCGGGGCGCCGGTGGTCGCGGTGGAGTCGTACGGGCTGCCACCCGCCTGGGAGCAGCTGCGGGACGCGGGACTGGCCGTCCCCGCGCTGCCCTACGACGCGCGGGGCACGGACCCGGGCCCGCTGACCGGTGAAGGGGCCGTCCTGCTGACCCCCGCCCACCAGTTCCCCATGGGCACGCCCCTGCACCCCGACCGGCGGGCGGCCGTCGTGGACTGGGCCCGGCGGACCGGCGGACTGATCCTGGAGGACGACTACGACGGCGAGTTCCGCTACGACCGCCAGCCCGTCGGCGCGCTCCAGGGGCTCGACCCCGAGCGGGTCGTGTACCTCGGCACCGCCAGCAAGTCCCTCGCGCCCGGACTGCGGCTGGGCTGGATGGTGCTGCCGCCCTCCCTGGTGGAGGAGGTGGTCCGCACCAAGGGCGGCATCGACACCGTGGGCGTGCTGGAGCAGCTGACCCTCGCCGAGTTCCTCGCCTCGGGCGCGTACGACCGGCACGTCCGGTCCTGCCGACTGCGCTACCGGCGCCGCCGTGACGCCCTCGCCGCGGCCGTGGCCGGCGAGGCGCCCGACGTGCGGGTCACCGGGGTGGCCGCCGGTCTGCACGCGGTGCTGCGCCTGCCGCCCGGCACCGAGCAGACCGTGATCCAGGCCGCCGCCTGGCAGGGGCTGGCGCTGCACGGCCTCTCGTACCACCGGCATCCACAGGCCGTCACGGAGCCGCTGGACGCGCTGGTCGTGGGCTACGGCACACCGTCGGACAGCGCCTGGACGGGTGCACTGCGGGCGCTGTGCAGGGTGCTGCCGTGAGGGCGGGGTCTCGGGTGTGCCCGGGCGCCGGGCGTCCCCGCGCCCGGGGTCGCGTGACGCGGCCGCTCGCCGTGGCCGCGGACGTCAGGTGACCGGCGTCGCCGTGCGCTCCGGTTCCGCTGCCGGTGCCTCCCCGAAGCGGGCCAGCGCCAGGGCGCCCGCCACCGCCACCACGAAGCCGAGCACCGCCAGCCAGGCCAGGCCCTCGCGGGTGCGGTCACCCAGCCAGATCACGCCCACCGCGGCGGGGCCGATGGTCTCTCCGATCACCAGTCCGGCCGTCGCGGTCGTCACCGAACCGCGCCGCAGGGCCGAGGTCAGCAGCATGAAGGCGGCGCCGCCGCCGATCAGCAGCGCGTAGACCGCCGGGTCGGCGAGCAGGGCGGCCGGCGCGAGGCGGTCGATCAGGCGGACCGACACCTCCACCACCCCGAAGCCGAAACCGGCCCCCAGCCCCAGCGCGAGCGCCCGGCCGCGCCCGGACAGCCGGCCGCCCGCGAGCGCGAGCAGCAGCATCCCGACGGCCACCGCGAGCATCACGTACCGCAACGCGTCCGACCCGCCCTCGTGCCCCTCCGGCCCGGACGCGAGTCCCAGCATCGCGAGCCCGGCGCACACCACGGCCACCGCACCCCACTCCGTACCGCTCAGCCGCACCCGCAGCAGACGCGCCGCGACCACCGCGGTCACCGCCAGACTCGACGCCAGGGCGGCGCCGACCGCGTAGATGGGGATCGACCGCAGCGCGGCGATCTGGAACACGAAGCCCAGCCCGTCCAGCGCCAGCCCGGCGAGGTAGCGCCACTGCCGCAGGGCGCGCAGCAGCAGCGCCGCCTCACCGCCCCCGCCGGCGCCGGCCTCCCGGGCGGCGACCGCCTGCAACACCGTCGCGGTGCCGAAGCAGACCGCCGCGCCGAGGGCGCACACCATTCCGAAGAGCACAAAGGGACTCTAGGCCAGGGCCGGCCCCGCCCACCCGCCGTGGCCTGCGCTCTCACCCTTCTCTAGGCTGGCCGCGCATCGCACACTCCGACGCACGCGCCGACGCACACTGCGACGCGGACAGCACGACACTCGGACACGGGGGACACGAACATGGCCGAAACCCAACGGCGGCTGCGCTCCGGCACGGTGGTCCTCGGCGGCATGGGCCTGCTGGCCGCCGCGCTCACCGCCTGTTCCTCGGAGCCCGACAAGCGCTGCGTCGACCGTGACAGTTATGAGCTCGGCAAGGGCTACCGGGTCGTGTCCGACAAGAACTGCACGTCCTCCGGGACGACGGTGCACGGCGCCTGGTACTACGGCGGCAAGAAGAAGGGCTCCTGGGCGGGGGGCGGCTCCTTCACCAAGCCCCGCACGAGCTCCCACGGCTCCGGGGGCGGCGGCGTCCACCGGGGCGGCTTCGGCGGCGGCCACAAGAGCTCCGGCGGCTGACGCGCCCGTGGAACGCCGCACGATCACACCGCGCCCCGGCTGGCAGCAGACCGTCGAGGAGCAGGGGCTGATCTATCCCCTCACCCGCCGCCCCGACGGCTCGCTGCACCCGTACTGGGACGAGAGCGCCTACTACGTCTTCTCCCTGGAGGAGGTCGAGGCGCTGGAGGAGACCGTCGCGGAACTGCACCGGATGTGCCTCGAGGCCGCCGAGCACATCGTGGCGAAGGACCGCCTCGCCGACCTCGGCATCACCGACCCGCGCGTGGCGGCCGCGGTCACCGAGTCCTGGCACCGCCGCGCCGAACTCCCGTCCGTCTACGGCCGGTTCGACCTCCGCTACGACGGCACCGGACCGGCGAAACTCCTCGAGTACAACGCCGACACCCCGACCTCCCTGGTCGAGGCGGCCTCACCCCAGTGGTTCTGGATGGAGGACCGCTTCCCCGGCGCGGACCAGTGGAACTCCCTGCACGAGCGCCTGGTCGAGGCATGGCGCGCACAGGCCGCGCTCCTGCCGCCCGGCAGCCCCCTGCACTTCGCGCACTCCTCGGCCGACGAACTCGGCGAGGACCTGATGACCGTCGCCTATCTGAAGGAGACCGCCGAACAGGCCGGCCTCGACACCGACTGGCTCGCCATGGAGGAGATCGGCTGGGACACCCTCTCCGGCCGCTTCGTCGACAACCGGCTCCGCTTCATCCGCGGCATCTTCAAGCTCTACCCCTGGGAGTGGCTCACCACCGACGCCTTCGGCGGGCACGTCCTGGACACGCTCGACAACGGCGGCGGCACCGGCACCACCCTGTGGATCGAACCCGCCTGGAAGATGCTGCTCAGCAACAAGGCCCTGCTGGCCCTCCTCTGGGAGCTCCACCCCGGCCACCCGAACCTCCTGCCCGCCTACCTGGACGGCCCCCGCGAGCTGGCCGCCACCCACGGCTACGTCGCCAAACCCCTGCTCGGCCGCGAGGGCGAGGGCGTCACCGTCCACCGGCCGGGGACCGAGGCCGTCCTGCGCGACGAGCCCTGCTGCTACCAGCAGTTGGCGCCCCTGCCGGCCTTCGACACCCACCACGCCGTTCTCGGCGCCTGGGTCGTCCACGGCGAACCGGCCGGACTGGGCATCCGCGAGTCCTCGGGCCTGATCACCGACGAGTACGCACGCTTCGTGCCGCACGTGATCCTCTAGGCACCGAGCACCGCCCGCAGTTGGGCGAGCCCCCAGTCCAGGTCCTCCTCGGAGACGACCAGCGGGGGCGCGATCCGGAGGGTGATGCCGTGGGTGTCCTTGACCAGGACGCCCCGGTCCATCAGCCGCTCCGACACCTCCCGCGCGGTGCCCACCGTGCGGGCGATGTCCACCCCGGCCCACAGGCCGCGCCCGCGCACCGCCGTCACCGTGCCGGTGCCGAGCAGCGCTCCCAACTCCGCGTGCAGACGGGCGCCGAGCTCGCGGGCCCGCGCCTGGAACTCGCCCGTCCGCAGCAGCGCGATCACCTCCAGCGCGACCGCGCACGCGAGGGGGTTGCCGCCGAACGTCGAGCCGTGCTCGCCCGGCCGGAACACCCCGAGCACCTCGGCGCTCGACACCACCGCCGACACCGGCACGATGCCGCCGCCCAGGGCCTTGCCCAGCACATACACGTCCGGCACCACCCCCTCGTGCTCGCACGCGAAGGTCCGCCCGGTCCGGCCGAGGCCCGACTGGATCTCGTCGGCGACGAAGAGCACGTTGCGCTCGCGGGTCAGCTGCCGCACCCCCGCGAGATAGCCGGCCGGCGGCACGATCACGCCCGACTCGCCCTGGATCGGCTCCAGCAGCACCGCCACGGTGTTCTCCGTCAGCGCCGACCGCATCGCGGTCAGGTCCCCGTACGGCACGATCTCGAAGCCGGGCGTGTACGGCCCGAAGTCGGCCCGGACCTCGGGGTCGGTGGAGAAGCTGACGATCGTCGTCGTACGCCCGTGGAAGTTGCCGCCCGCGACGACGATCTTCGCCATCTCCACGGGCACCCCCTTCACCCGGTACCCCCACTTCCGGGCGGTCTTCACCGCGCTCTCCACCGCCTCCGCGCCGGTGTTCACCGGCAGCACCATCTCCATCCCGCACAGCTCCGCCAGCTGGGTGCAGAACGCCGCGAACCGGTCGTGACGGAAGGCGCGCGACGTCAGCGTCACCCGCTCCAGCTGGGCCTTGGCCGCCTCGATCAGCCGCCGGTTGCCGTGCCCGAAGTTCAGCGCCGAATAGCCGGCCAGCAGGTCCAGATAGCGGCGCCCCGCCACGTCCGTCAGCCACGCCCCCTCGGCCGTGGCAACGACGACCGGCAGCGGGCGGTAGGTGGGCGCGCAGTGCGCGTCTTCCTCGGCGATGAGCTTCTCGGCGGCGGTCACGGGCTCTCCCGGATGCGACGGGGACACGACGGTGACCCCTTCCTATCGCCGCTCGCATGGTGGACGCGGGATCTCCCGCATCCGGCGTGGCCGGTAGGCTGATCAGCGGGCCGTGACTGGCGCGCTGGGATGGGACGGACCATCGGGAAGCGGCCCGGCGGAAACAGTGCCGTGCGCCTGGGCCGAACGTGAACGCTGAACGCACGCCGTCCGGAGGTCCCCATGCCAGAGCAGCAGCCCCTCTCCACCGAGTCCACCGCGTTCCGCGCCGCACTCGACGTCATCCGCGCCGTCGAGCCGCGCGTCGCCGACGCCATCGGCCAGGAGGTCGCCGACCAGCGCGAGATGCTCAAGCTGATCGCCTCCGAGAACTACGCCTCCCCGGCCACCCTGCTGGCCATGGGCAACTGGTTCAGCGACAAGTACGCCGAGGGCACCGTCGGCCGCCGCTTCTACGCCGGCTGCCGCAACGTCGACACCGTGGAGGCCCTCGCCGCCGAGCACGCCCGCGAACTCTTCGGCGCCCGGCACGCCTACGTCCAGCCGCACTCCGGCATCGACGCCAACCTGGTCGCCTTCTGGGCCGTCCTCGCCGACCGTGTCGAGGCCCCCTTCCTGGAGAAGGCCGGCGCCCGCCAGGTCAACGACCTCAGCGAGGCCGACTGGGCCGAGCTGCGCCAGGCCTTCGGCAACCAGCGCATGCTCGGCATGTCCCTGGACGCCGGCGGCCACCTCACGCACGGCTTCCGCCCGAACATCTCGGGCAAGATGTTCGACCAGCGCTCCTACGGCACCGACCCGGCCACCGGCCTCATCGACTACGAGGCGCTGCGCGCCCAGGCCCGCGCGTTCAAGCCGCTGATCATCGTCGCGGGCTACTCCGCCTACCCCCGTCTGGTGAACTTCCGGATCATGCGCGAGATCGCCGACGAGGTCGGCGCCACGCTCATGGTCGACATGGCCCACTTCGCCGGCCTCGTCGCCGGCAAGGTCCTCACCGGCGACTTCGACCCGGTCCCGCACGCCCAGATCGTCACCACCACGACCCACAAGTCGCTGCGCGGCCCGCGCGGCGGCATGGTCCTGTGCGACGACTCCCTCAAGGACCAGGTCGACCGCGGCTGCCCGATGGTCCTCGGCGGCCCGCTCCCGCACGTCATGGCCGCCAAGGCCGTCGCCCTCGCCGAGGCCCGCCGGCCCTCCTTCCAGGACTACGCCCAGCGCATCGTCGACAACTCCCGCGCGCTCGCCGAGGGCCTGATGCGCCGTGGCGCCACCCTGGTGACCGGGGGCACCGACAACCACCTGAACCTGATCGACGTCGCCACCTCCTACGGGCTCACCGGCCGCCAGGCCGAGGCCGCCCTGCTCGACTCGGGCATCGTCACCAACCGCAACGCCATTCCGGCCGACCCCAACGGAGCCTGGTACACCTCCGGCATCCGCGTCGGCACCCCCGCGCTGACCACCCGGGGCCTGGGCACCGCCGAGATGGACGAGGTCGCCGGTCTCATCGACCGCGTCCTCACCACCACCGAGCCGGGCACCACCAAGTCGGGCGCCCCCTCCAAGGCCGCCCACATCCTCGATGCGAAGGTTTCGGACGAGATCTCCCGCCGGGCGACCGACCTCGTGGCCGGCTTCCCGCTCTACCCGGAGATCGACCTGGGCTGACGCCCTGGCGACCCGCCCGGTGCCTCACCGGTCCAGGTCGATCAGCTCCTGGCGTGGCTCCTCCCGCGGCGGTCCGGCTCTCCGTCGGGCCGCCGCGCGGCATATCAGCGCGGCCCCGCCTGCGCCGGCCGCGAGACCGACGGCGAGCCCCGCCACCGCCCACCGGACCTCATCCGGACCCGGCCCGGACCGCTCCCCGGCGACCGCCTCCGCGGGGTCTCCCGTGGCCGGGGCGCCCTGAGCCCCGTCGAGCAGCCGTCCCCGCTCCAGCCGTTCGAAGACGGACCGCGGCGCGCGATGCCAGCGGATGTCGTCGTCCTGGACGTCCGGCGCCGGGTCCGAGCGCACCCAGGGGGTGCCGTCGCCGGCCACGATCAGCTGGTCCTGCCGCCGCAGGGCGACATCCCCGCCGGGCGCCCGGTCCGTCTGCGGCCAGCCGCCGACGCCCGTCAGCCCCCAGATCACGGTGAGCCGGACCGGCGGGTGGTGCCCCTCGACCCACTCCTGGGGCACCCGCTCCGTCCCCACAGAGGCGGGCTGGAACAGCTGCCACAGCCGGGCGAAGTCCCGGTCGCCGGAGTGCAGCGCCGTCGTCCGCCCGCCGGTGCCCTCGATGACCACCGCCACATCGGGATCGCCCTTCTCCCGCACCGGTGTCTCCGAGGCCGCCGCGGCGGGCCCGCTGAGCAGTGCGCCCGACGCCAGGACGAGGGCCACGCCCACGATTCGCCCCGCGCCGCTCGCACCCCACCGGCGCCGCCCTTTGCGGCCCGCCTTCGTCGCCCCCATCACTCGCCTCCCTGTCCGATGGCCCGCCTCGGCGGTCATACGTCCCGCAGCTCCTGGCGCGGCCCCGGCTCACCGCGCAGACGGTCCCAGGGCCGCCTGCCGACGACCGGGCGCAGGCCCAGCGCCAGCACCGCGCCGGCCACCGCGCCCGGCACGGCCCACCACCACCCCGTACCGGCACCCGGTCCGGACGACGCCCGGGCGGGCGGTGCCGAGGCCGCCGCCTCAGGTCCGGCGGCAGGATCCTGGGGGGCGGCCTGCATGCCGCCGTCCGCTCCCGGTGTCGCCGTCGGCCCGCCCGACAGGCCCAGGTGGTCGAAGAGGGCACGCAGCTCGGCCGGACGGGCGACCCGGTACCAGGTGCCGTTCGTCTGCTGCTCGACGTCCTGGGTCCTGCGGACCCACACGTCCTTTCCGCGGGCCATCCGATGGACCCGGTCCAGGCGCCACGGCATCACGTCATGGACCATCCAGGTGACGTTGATCTGATCGGCCGCCATGAGGTCCGCCTCCGGCGGCTGCTCCCGTGAGCCGCCGGCCGGGGTGCCGAGCAGCCTCTCCAACGCCGCGTACTCCCGGTCGGAGTTGTACAGCGCCGCCGTCCGCCGGCTCCCCGGTGCCACCAGGAGCACGCTCGTCGGCCCACCGGCGGACGCCATGGGCGCCGCTCCCCACAGCAGCAGGGCACAGGCCGCGAGCAACGCCCCAGCCACGCCCGCGAGTCGACGCCACGTGCCCCGCAGCCTGCCGCATTTGACTCCCCGCATCCGAACCCCCAACCCGAGCGCCACCCGTGCGGCCCGTCTCCGAGCCGCGTGTCACTTCTGGTACACCGCCCGGGCCGCCGAGGTTCCCGTCTCACGGGCGTCGGTTCCTCTCACGGTCCCGGTCGCGGCGAGGCCGCGCCCGGCCCCGTGAGCGACCGGGCGATCCGTACCGCCTCCGCCCGCGACGCCACACCCTCCAGCCGCAGCGTCACCCGGCCCGCTCCCGCGGTGAGGCGGGTCCACAGCAGCGTCGGTCCCGCCGTCCTGCCCTGCGCCGTGAAGGTGTGCCCGGCCTCGCCCACCAGCCGCACGCTCAGCCGGTGGGGCCGCGCGAACCACAGGGCGTACTCGACCTCGCCGCCCGCCGACGGGGGCCCGCCCAGCGGCACCCACAGCGGCTGCTCGCGCACCGTCTTCACGAACGTGGGGTCCAGCTCCGCCCGGAACTCGTCGAGCCGGACCGTCCGCCCGTGCTCCCGCCAGCACAGTCCGAGCACCGACCGCTCCCGAGCCTCCCCGGCCACCGTCACCGCGTCCGGCGTCCCCAACGCGCCCGGCACCAGCGGCTCGAACCCGGCCCGGTCCGCCGCCTGCCCGAGCGACAGCGAACGCCCGCAGCCCGGCACCCGGGCACCCGGCGACGGCACCGCCGAGGGGTCGTAGCGCACCTCGACCCCGCCGAAGTCGAACCAGTCGACGACCGCCGCCCGCACCGGCGGCGTGAGCGCGAGCACCGCCAGCAGGCCGCACAGGGCCGCCGTCAGGGACCGCCGGCGCAGCCGCGCCCAGCGG
>NZ_JBLEBI010000231.1:0-8906 GCF_047340315.1 Streptomyces sp. AF1A | reverse complement strand
TGGCCGCCGCCGACGCCTGGGACTCGCCGCGGCGCCAGATCTGGCGGAAGGTGAACTCCTGCAGGTCGTCGCCCGCGGAGAAGACCTTGGTGTCCTTCTTGGTGACGTTCGCGCCGTTGGTGAAGCCGGCGGTGGTGAAGTAGGCGTAGCGGCCGACGGCGTTGCGGGTCGAGCGGCAGATCGCCCCGTCGCAGAAGGGCTTGACGCCCTTGCCGGCCAGCGAGCGCACGATGCTGCGGTCGTCGGTCTGGCCCTTGGCCTTCGCCGCCCGGGCGTCGGTGTCGAAGACGGCGACGCCGACGGTGACGGCGACCCCGCCGTTGGTGTACGTCGCGCGGATCAGGCGGGTGCAGCCGTTCGCCGTGAGGATCTTCGGCAGGGAGCCGCCGGCCGCCGAGGCGCAGTTCGTGGTGTCGGCCGTGGCGCCCTTCTTGTACACGGTGTCGCCCATGGTCAGCTGGGTGCCCGGGAAGAGGCTGCCGGCGCTGAGCGGGGCGGTGTCCTTCTTGGCGCTGGATATGAAGTCCTTCGGGTCCAGCGGCGGCGGGGCGCTGGTCGGCTCGAAGGACGGCGCCGCGCTGGACGTGCCGCCGGGCAGGGACCCGCTGGCGGGCAGGTTGGCCGGTTGCCCGTGGGCGTCGTTGTGGCTGTTCGCCGAGACGACGGCCATGGCGACCGCGGTGCCTATCGCCACCGTGGCGAGCGCGCCGCCGACGACGAACAGCAGCTTGCGGCGCTTGTTGCGGGTCTCCGAGGCCTCCGCGAGCGCGGCCCAGTCGGGAGTCCCGTCGTCGCCGCCGCTGTTCCAGGGCTGCTGGGAATTCGGTTTCCAGGGATCCCACTGAGACTGGGGTCCCCCCTGCCCGTAACTCATGGGGCGCATCTTAGACGGGGGGAACGGGGTGCTGGACCGCGCGCGGCGGCATGCCTCGTTTGTCCGTCGGTGCCGTGTCGCAAGGGCTCGTTTTGACCCGTCCGGGGGCGCCCGGGTAACCTGCTTCTTCGTTGTGTATTGGCTTGCTCATTCTCACGGGACGGGCCCTTACACCGGTCCACCGGGCCGATGACCAGCGACCCCACGCACGCGGTTTGCGTCGCCGCCGTGGGTCAAGGCTGTCGTGATCGTTTCGGTGACCTTGTTTAGGACCATTCACTCGAAGCGAAGGCTACGAACCGTGCGTACGTACAGCCCCAAGCCCGGCGATGTGACGCGCCAGTGGCACGTCATCGACGCTCAGGACGTCGTCCTGGGCCGTCTCGCCACCACCGCAGCGACCCTTCTCCGGGGCAAGCACAAGCCGATCTACGCGCCCCACGTCGACACCGGTGACTTCGTCATCATCATCAACGCCGACAAGGTGCACCTCTCCGGCAACAAGCGGACCCAGAAGATGGCGTACCGCCACTCCGGCTACCCGGGTGGTCTGCGCTCCGTCCGTTACGACGAGCTCCTCGACAAGAACCCCGAGAAGGCCATCGAGAAGGCCGTCAAGGGCATGCTCCCGAAGAACTCCCTGGGCCGTCAGATGCTCTCGAAGCTGAAGGTCTACAAGGGTGACCAGCACCCGCACGGCGCCCAGCAGCCGGTGCCGTTCGAGATCACCCAGGTCGCGCAGTAAGTCCGGCCACCCCCTAAGACTGAAGAGAATCTGAGGAGAATCGTGGCCGAGACCACTGCCGAGCAGCCGCTCGAAGAGCTTGACATCGACAGCTACACCACCGAGTCCGAGGTGCCCGTCGAGGGCGAGTACACCTCGGAGTCCCTGGCCTCCCGCTTCGGCGAGCCCCAGCCGGCCGCCGGCCTGGGCCGCCGCAAGAACGCCATCGCCCGCGTCCGGATCGTTCCGGGCTCCGGCAAGTGGAAGATCAACGGCCGCACCCTCGAGGACTACTTCCCGAACAAGGTGCACCAGCAGGAGGTCAACGAGCCCTTCAAGGTGCTCGAGCTCGAGGGCCGTTACGACGTCATCGCCCGCATCGCCGGTGGCGGCGTCTCCGGCCAGGCCGGTGCGCTGCGCCTCGGTGTCGCCCGTGCGCTGAACGAGGCCGACGTCGACAACAACCGCGGCCCGCTGAAGAAGGCCGGCTTCCTGCGCCGCGACGACCGTGCGGTCGAGCGGAAGAAGGCCGGTCTGAAGAAGGCCCGCAAGGCCCCGCAGTACAGCAAGCGCTAAGCGCAGCTGCCTGCTCGTACTCCGAACGCCCCGGCGGCACGCCACATGTGCCGTCGGGGCGTTCGCTTATTCCGGCCAAGGGCGTATAACGACACAAGACGCTCAAAGGCCGGTGTGATCGGATGACCCGCTGTCTGCCACCATGCAAGGCAGCAACGACGCTTCCTCAGGACCCTCAGGAGGACAAGTGGGACGACTCTTCGGCACGGACGGCGTGCGCGGTGTCGCCAACGCGGATCTGACGGCCGAGATGGCGCTCGGCCTCTCCGTCGCCGCGGCGCACGTGTTGGCCGAGGCGGGCACGTTCGAGGGCCACAGGCCGACGGCGGTGGTCGGACGGGACCCGCGCGCGTCCGGGGAGTTCCTGGAGGCGGCGGTGGTGGCGGGCCTCGCCAGCGCCGGCGTCGACGTCCTGAGGGTCGGTGTGCTGCCGACGCCCGCGGTGGCGTTCCTGACCGGCGCGCTCGGCGCCGACCTGGGCGTGATGCTCTCCGCCAGCCACAACGCCATGCCCGACAACGGCATCAAGTTCTTCGCCCGCGGCGGCCACAAACTCGCCGACGACCTCGAGGACCGCATCGAGGCGGTGTACGACTCGCACCGGCACGGCGAGCCGTGGGAGCGGCCGACGGGCGCCGGGGTCGGCCGCGTGCGGTCGTACGACGAGGGCTTCGAGCAGTACATCGGCCACCTCCTGTCCGTCCTGCCGAACCGGCTGGACGGACTGAAGATCGTCCTGGACGAAGCGCACGGCGCGGCCTCGGGGGTCTCGCCGGAGGCGTTCGCGCGGGCCGGCGCCCAGGTCGTCACGATCGGCGCCGAGCCGGACGGCCTGAACATCAACGACGGCTGCGGCTCGACCCACCTGGACCGGCTGAAGGCCGCGGTCGTCGAGCACGGCGCGGACCTCGGCGTGGCGCACGACGGCGACGCCGACCGCTGCCTGGCCGTGGACCACACCGGCGAGGAGGTCGACGGCGACCAGATCCTCGCCGTGCTCGCGCTGGCGATGCGGGAGCGTTCCGCACTGCCCTCCGACACCGTCGTCGCGACCGTGATGTCCAACCTGGGCTTCAAGCTGGCCATGGAACGCGCGGGCATCCGGCTGGTGCAGACGGCCGTCGGCGACCGGTACGTGCTGGAGGAGATGAAGGAGCACGGCTTCGCCCTCGGCGGCGAGCAGTCCGGGCACGTCATCATCCTCGACCACGCCACGACCGGCGACGGCACGCTCACCGGGCTGATGCTGGCGGCACGGATCGCGCAGACCGGCCGCAGCCTGCGCGAGCTGGCGTCCGTGATGGAGCGGCTGCCGCAGGTGCTCGTCAACGTGCCGGACGTGGACAGGTCCCGGGTGGCGACCTCCGCCGACCTCGCGGCCGCCGTGACGGAGGCCGAGCGCGAACTGGGGGAGACGGGGCGCGTGCTGCTCCGGCCGTCCGGCACCGAGCCGCTGGTGCGGGTGATGGTCGAGGCGGCGGACATCGAACAGGCCCGTTCGGTCGCCGGCAGGCTGGCCGACGCGGTGAAGTCGGCGCTGGGCTGAGACGCGCCGGGTTGAACCCCAAGGCGTAGCAAAAAGTGCACGCTTGATCACTGACTGTTTCTCTGGCATCGAGGCCGCACCGCGCGGCCACCCCCTCGATCGGAAGAGAGAGACAGCAATGAAGATCGTGCGCAGCACCCTGATGCGGGCGGCCGGTCCGGCCCTGGTGGCGGGTCTCGTCGCCACCTCGCTCGCCGCTCCGGCCGCCGCCGCCCCGGCACCGGGCTCCACGGCGTTCCGGATCCTCGGCGGGCTCGCCGGGCTCCAGGCGCGCGCCGGCGTGGCGAACACGGTCACGGCCAGCGTCTCCGGCACCCATCTGCGGCTCAGCGACACCACGGGCATCGCCATCGGCCCGGGCTGCACCCGGGTGGACGCCACCACCGCGGACTGCGGTCCCGTCGCCACGGTGGCATGGCTCACGGTCGCGCTGGGCGACGGGAACGACTCCTTCGACGGCACCACGGCTCCGGTCAGCGCCATCGTCGACGCCGGTACGGGCACCGACAGCGTGACCACCAACGGCAAGAACGACCTGATCGACGTGGAGGACAACGCCGGCGGGGACTCGGTGAACTGCGGCGGCGGCAGCGACACGGTGTTCGCCGACACCGCCGACAGCGTCAACGCGAACTGCGAGACGCGGTTCTAGCAGCCGCCGCACCCCCGCGCCGGGCTACAGCTTGCGCAGTCGCAGCCGCTGCACCTTGTGGTCCGGCCCCTTGCGCAGGATGAGGGTGGCCCGGCCGCGGGTGGGGGCGATGTTCTCGACCAGGTTCGGCTTGTTGATCGTCCGCCACAGGGCGCGCGCGTAGTCGAGGGCCTCCTCCTCCGACACCTGGGTGTACTTGCGGAAGTACGACTCGGGGTTCTGGAAGGCCGTCTGCCGCAGCTTCCTGAAGCGGCTGAGGTACCAGCGCTCGATGTCGTCGCCGCTCGCGTCGACGTACACGCTGAAGTCGAAGTAGTCGGCGAGGCCGACCCGGGTGCGGCCGTCCTTGCCGGGCAGCGCGGGCTGGAGGACGTTCAGGCCCTCGACGATCAGGATGTCCGGGCGGCGGACCGTGAGCTTCTCGCCCGGCACGATGTCGTAGATGAGGTGGGAGTAGACGGGCGCGGACACCTCGTCCTTGCCGGCCTTGATGTCCGCGACGAAGCGGGTGAGGGCGCGGCGGTCGTAGGACTCGGGGAAGCCCTTGCGCGACATCAGGCCGCGGGCCTCCAGCTCCTTGGTCGGCAGCAGGAAACCGTCCGTCGTCACCAGCTCCACGCGCGGATGCTCGGGCCAGCGGGAGAGCAGCGCCTGCAGGAGGCGCGCGACGGTGGACTTGCCCACCGCGACGGAGCCGGCGACACCTATGACGAAGGGGGTGCCGGACTGGGAGCCCTTCTCGCCGAGAAAGGTGTTCAGCGCCCCTCGGAGGCCGTCGGTGGCGCCGACGTAGAGATTCAGCAGGCGGGAGAGCGGGAGGTAGATGTCGCGCACCTCGTCCAGGTCGATCACGTCGCCCAGACCGCGCAGCTTCTCCACCTCCTCGGCGGTGAGCGGCAGCGGCGTCTTGGCGCGCAGCGCGCTCCACTCGGCGCGGGTGAGATCGACGTAGGGAGTCGCCTCCGGCCTGTGCCGGTGGGCGCTCCGGGGCATCGAGGAGACCGGTGAGATCACATTCCATTGTTAACGGAGTTCGAACGGGGCGGCGGGTGGGGTCCGTCACGCCGGCGGGTGGGGTCCGCCACGCCCGCGCGGTCCGGGCCGCCGCCGGGCGCGGCCGGGATCTTCGTACGACGGTGGGAATTTCCGATTTCGGGCAGGGGGCGGCCCGTTCGGGCCGGTCGCGGGCCGTAGGCTGCCGCCCATGTGCGGAATCGTGGGATACGTGGGGTCGCAGTCGGCGCTCGATGTCGTGATGGCCGGGCTGAAGAGGCTGGAGTACCGGGGGTACGACTCGGCGGGTGTCGCCGTGCTGGCGGACGGCGGGCTGGCCGCCGCCAAGAAGGCCGGGAAGCTGGTCAATCTGGAGAAGGAACTGGTCGACCGGCCCCTGCCGGCGGGCTCCACGGGCATCGGCCACACGCGCTGGGCGACCCACGGCGGCCCCACGGACGCCAACGCGCACCCGCACCTGGACAACGCGGGCCGGGTCGCCGTCGTCCACAACGGCATCATCGAGAACTTCGCCGTGCTGCGTGCCGAGTTGGCCGAGCGCGGCCACGAGCTGAACTCCGAGACGGACACCGAGGTGGTCGCCCACCTGCTGGCCGAGGAGTTCTCCTCCTGCGCGGACCTCGCGGAGGCGATGCGGCTGGTGTGCCGGCGGCTGGAGGGCGCGTTCACCCTGGTCGCGGTGCACGCGGACGAGCCGGACGTGGTGGTCGGCGCCCGCCGCAACTCCCCGCTCGTGGTGGGCGTCGGCGAGGGCGAGGCGTTCCTGGCCTCGGACGTCGCCGCGTTCATCGCGCACACCCGCTCCGCGATCGAACTCGGCCAGGACCAGGTGGTGGAGCTGCGCCGCGACGGCGTGACGGTCACCGGCTTCGACGGTCAGCCGGCCGAGGTCCGCTCCTACAACGTCGACTGGGACGCGGCCGCCGCCGAGAAGGGCGGCTACGACTACTTCATGCTCAAGGAGATCGCCGAGCAGCCCAAGGCGGTCGCCGACACCCTGCTCGGCCGCATCGACCCGTCCGGCTCCCTGACCCTGGACGAGGTCCGCATCACGCCCTCCGAGCTGCGCGAGATCGACAAGGTCGTCATCGTCGCCTGCGGTACGGCCTTCCACGCCGGCCTGATCGCCAAGTACGCCATCGAGCACTTCACGCGCATCCCGTGCGAGGTGGAGCTGGCGAGCGAGTTCCGCTACCGGGACCCGATCCTGGACGGCCGCTCCCTGGTGATCGCCATCTCCCAGTCCGGCGAGACCATGGACACCCTGATGGCGCTGCGGCACGCCCGGGAACAGGGCTCCAAGGTGCTGGCCATCTGCAACACCAACGGCTCCACGATTCCCCGCGAGTCCGACGCCGTGCTGTACACGCACGCCGGCCCGGAGGTCGCCGTCGCCTCGACCAAGGCGTTCCTGACCCAGCTGGTCGCCTGCTACCTGGTCGCCCTGTACCTGGGCCAGGTGCGCGGGACCAAGTGGGGCGACGAGATCCAGGCGGTCATCAAGGACCTGTCCCGCATCTCGGTGGAGGTCGAGCGCGTCCTGGAGACCATGGAGCCGGTCCGGGCGCTGGCGCGGACGCTCGCGGCGAAGAACACGGTGCTGTTCCTGGGCCGGCACGTCGGCTATCCCGTCGCCCTCGAAGGCGCGCTGAAGCTCAAGGAGCTCGCCTACATGCACGCCGAGGGCTTCGCGGCGGGCGAGCTGAAGCACGGCCCGATCGCGCTGATCGAGGAGGACCTGCCGGTGGTGGTGGTCGTGCCCTCGCCGCGCGGCCGCTCCGTCCTGCACGACAAGATCGTCTCCAACATCCAGGAGATCCGGGCCCGCGGCGCCCGCACCATCGTGATCGCCGAGGAGGGCGACGAGGCGGTCGTGCCCTACGCCGACCACCTCATCCGCATCCCGGCCACGCCGACGCTGCTGCAGCCGCTCGTGGCCACGGTTCCGCTGCAGGTCTTCGCCTGCGAGCTGGCCACCGCCAGGGGCAACGAGGTGGACCAGCCGCGGAACCTGGCCAAGTCGGTGACGGTGGAGTAGGCCCCACCGGGGCGCCGCGGCGCGGGGCTCAGTGGACCGAGAAGCCGCCGTCGACGAAGATCGACTGGCCGGTGACGTAGGCGGAGGCGTGGCCGGCGAGGAAGACAGCCGCGCCCTCGAAGTCCTCGGCGACCCCGTTGCGGCCGGTCAGCGTGCGCGCGGCCAAGGCCGCCACCTTCTCCGGGTCGGCCGACAGCCGCGCGTTCAGCGGGGTCATCACGAAGCCGGGCACCAGCGTGTTGACGGTGACGCCGTACGGGGACCAGGCCTCGGCCTGCGAGCGGGCCAGCGACTCCAGCGCGCCCTTCGAGACGCCGTACGCGCCGCTCTGCACGAACGCCCGGTGCGCCTGCTGGGAGCTGACGTGGATGATCCGGCCGAAGCCCCGCTCGGCCATGCCGGGTCCGAACCGCTGCCCCAGCAGGAAGGGCGCCTCCAGGTTCACGGCCATGGCCGTGTCCCACACGTCCTCGCTCAACTCGCCCATCGGCGGCCTGATGTTGATCCCCGCGGAGTTGACGAGGATGTCGGGCTCCCCGAAGACCCCGGCCGCCTCCTCGGCCGCGGCGCGCACACCCTCGCGGCTGCTCAGATCGCCGCTCACCCAGGCCGCCCGGCATCCGTCGACCACCAACTCCTCGACGGTGGCCGCCAGTTCCGCCCTGCCGCGGGCCACGACCACCACGCTCGCCCCGGCGCGCGCCAGCGCCCCGGAGATGGCCCGGCCGATGCCGGAGCTGCCCCCGGTCACCACGGCGACCCGGCCGTCCAGCGAGAAGAGTCCGGAGAGGTAGGCCCGGGGGGTGCGGGACGCGTCGGTCATGGGCGCAGCCTAGAGGCCCGCACGAGCGGCCCGGCAGCCGCCCTCGGCGGGGCCTAGGGTGCTCACCATGAGCATCATCGGAGTCGGGATCGACGTCGCCGAGATCGATCGGTTCCGGGCGTCCCTGGAGCGGACGCCCGGGCTGGCCGACCGGTTGTTCGTGCCGGGCGAGTTGCTGCTGCCCAGCGGGGAGCGGCGCGGAATCGCCTCGCTGGCCGTCCGGTTCGCCGCGAAGGAGGCGCTGGCGAAGGCGCTGGGGGCGCCGCCCGGGCTGCACTGGACGGACGCGGAGGTGTACGTCGAGGACAGCGGGCAGCCGCGGCTGCGGGTGACCGGGACCGTGGCGCTGCGGGCCGCCGAACTGGGCGTGCGCGCCTGGCATGTGTCGCTCAGCCATGACGCGGGGGTGGCCTCGGCCGTGGTGGTCGCCGAGGGCTGAGCCGCCCGGCCGCTCCGGGTGTGGGGGGCGGGGGTTCCGGGGCAGACTCGGTGCCATGCGTACTGCGTACAGCGTGGAGACGGTGAGGGCGGCCGAGCGGGCCCTGATGGCGCGGCTGCCGGAAGGGGCGCTGATGCAGCGGGCCGCCGCCGGGCTGGCCGCCGCCTGCGCCGAGTTGGCGGGCAGGGTGTACGGCAGTCGGGTGGTGCTGCTCGTCGGG
>NZ_JBLEBI010000230.1:0-8948 GCF_047340315.1 Streptomyces sp. AF1A | reverse complement strand
CGGTCACGGACCCCACCGAGCCGCGCGCGGAGCGCACCGGGGCGGACGACCCCGGTGAGGCGAGGGAACGCACCGGGGCGAACGAACCCGCGGAGGGGGACCAGTGACCCCCCACGCCCGCCCCGGGCCCCGCGTCAGCTGTTGCCGCTGCCCAGCACCCCGCGCAGCTCCTGCGGCAGGAGCTTCTGGCAGGACTGCTTGGCCTCGTGCGTGAGGGCGTCGCCGACGCACGTGTAGTAGTCGCGGTAGACGAACTGGACGGTGAACGTGGAGGCGACCAGGACCAGGGCCAGCGCCGCCGTGACCAGGCCGCCGACGGCCGCCGTGGTCTGGGGCCGGCCGGTGGCGGCCGCCGGGGTGCTCGGATCCGTGGCGCGCGGCTTGGCGCGCAGCGCGCTGACGCCCCAGTACAGGGCCAGCGCCCCCAGCAGCAGGGCCACGTACGGCCAGCCGAACAGGACGAAGAAGACGGCCCACATGCCGGACAGCAGGGCGTAGCGCGCGCGGCGCTGCACGGGGTCCCTGGGGTCCCAGCGCATGTTCTGGCCGGGGCCGCCGGGGCCCTGCGGGCCACCGCCGGGGCGCTCGCCGAACGGGCCGGGGGAGCGGCCGGGCTGCCGGTCGCTCCACTGGCTGCCCCAGGGGGAGTGGTGCCCGGGGCCCCGGCCGCCCTCGGGACCCTGCCCCGAGGAGCCGCCCTGCGGGTGCCGGGGCTGCCACGGGCGGTCCGGAGTGCCCTCCGGTGGCGGGGCGAACGGGTTGTCGTCCTGCCGGTCGCCGCCGCGTCCGTCGCCGTCCCGGCCGCCCTCGGGCGCCTCGGGCGGCGTGGCCGGCCGCTCTCGCAGCAGCACGGCACCACGCTCCCCTCGCCGAGCCGGGCGCGCAGGGAACGTGACGAGTCGCAGGCTGCGATCGGGCATCGAAGAGCGTCTTCCCCTAGGTGAATACGGCTGTCCACGTGAGCTTCCACCCCGGAAACGCACCGCGCTGCGCGCGCGTTCCCGAACGGGCTCCCTCCCGAACGCTACCTTCCGGCCACGCCCCCGTCCCGTGGGGGCCTTCCGGAATGCCGGTATCGTTGCTGACGGTCGGCCGCTTCGTAGACTTCCCCGTATCCGGGGACGCGAAGCATTTGTACGACTGTACAAACCGCCCGGCCGGGCAAGCGGCCGGACAGATCGTCGAGAAGTTTCCCGAGAAGTTTTCCGAGAAAGGGCCCCACCGTGGCCGCCACCACCCCTGGCCCAGCGGTCAAGCGCCTCGTCGTGCTGGTCTCCGGATCCGGCACCAACCTGCAGGCGCTGCTGGACGAGATCGAGCGCACCGGCGCCGAGTCGTACGGCGCGCGGATCGTCGCCGTCGGGGCGGACCGCGCCGGCATCGAGGGGCTGGCCCGCGCCGAACGGGCCGGGCTGCCGACCTTCGTGTGCGGGGTCAAGGACTACGGCAGCCGTGAGGAGTGGGACGCCGCCCTCGCCGAGGCGGTGACCGCGCACGCGCCCGACCTCGTGGTCTCCGCCGGGTTCATGAAGATCGTCGGCAAGGAGTTCCTGGACCGCTTCGGCGGGCGGTTCGTGAACACGCACCCGGCCCTGCTGCCCAGTTTCCCGGGGGCCCACGGCGTCCGCGACGCGCTCGCGTACGGCGCCAAGGTCACCGGCTGCACCGTCCACTTCGTCGACGACGGCGTCGACACCGGGCCGATCATCGCGCAGGGCGTGGTCGAGGTCCGGGACGAGGACGACGAGAGCGCGCTGCACGAGCGCATCAAGGACGTCGAGCGAAGGCTGCTCGTCGAGGTCGTGGGGCGGATCGCCCGCAACGGCTATCGCATTGAGGGACGAAAGGTAGTTATCCAGTGACCGCCACCGCCGAGAGCACCAAGCGGCCCATCCGCCGCGCGCTCGTCAGCGTCTACGACAAGACCGGGCTGGAAGAGCTGGCCCGCGGGCTGCACGAGGCCGGTGTCCAGCTGGTGTCCACCGGCTCCACGGCCGCCCGCATCGCCGCCGCCGGTGTCCCCGTCACCAAGGTCGAGGAGCTGACCGGCTTCCCCGAGTGCCTGGACGGCCGGGTGAAGACCCTGCATCCGAAGGTGCACGCGGGCATCCTCGCCGACCTGCGTCTGGACAGCCACCGCGAGCAGCTCGCCGAGCTGGGCGTGGAGCCCTTCGACCTGGTCGTCGTCAACCTCTACCCGTTCCGCGAGACCGTCGCCTCGGGCGCCTCGGACGACGAGTGCGTCGAGCAGATCGACATCGGCGGCCCGTCGATGGTCCGCGCCGCCGCCAAGAACCACCCCTCCGTCGCCGTGGTCACGAGCCCGCAGCGGTACGCCGACGTGCTCGCGGCCGTAAAGGGCGGCGGGTTCGACCTGGCCGCCCGCAAGCGGCTGGCCGCCGAGGCGTTCCAGCACACCGCCGCCTACGACGTGGCCGTGGCCTCCTGGTTCGCCTCGTCCTACGCTCCCGTCGACGAGTCGGGCTTCGCGGACTTCCTCGGTGCGACCTTCGCGCGCAAGAACACCCTCCGCTACGGCGAGAACCCGCACCAGGACGCCGCCCTGTACGTGGACGGCACCGGTGGCCTCGCCGAGGCCGAGCAGCTGCACGGCAAGGAGATGTCGTACAACAACTACACGGACACGGACGCCGCCCGCCGTGCCGCGTACGACCACGACGAGCCCTGTGTCGCGATCATCAAGCACGCCAACCCGTGCGGCATCGCGATCGGCGCGGACGTAGCCGAGGCGCACCGCAAGGCGCACGCCTGCGACCCGGTCTCCGCGTACGGCGGCGTGATCGCCGTCAACCGGCCGGTCAGCCGGGAGATGGCCGAGCAGGTCGCGGAGATCTTCACCGAGGTCATCGTCGCGCCGGACTACGAGGAGGGCGCCCTGGAGGCGCTCGCCAAGAAGAAGAACATCCGCGTGCTGAAGGCGCCGGGCGCCCCCTGCAACCGGGTCGAGGCCAAGCAGGTCGACGGCGGTCTCCTGCTCCAGGTCACCGACCGGCTGCAGGCCGACGGCGACGACCCCGCGGGCTGGACGCTGGCCAGCGGCGAGGCGCTGAGCGAGGCCGAGCTGAAGGAGCTGGCGTTCGCCTGGAAGGCGTGCCGCGCGGTGAAGTCCAACGCGATCCTGCTCGCCAAGGACGGCGCCTCCGTCGGCGTCGGCATGGGCCAGGTCAACCGCGTCGACTCCTGCAAGCTGGCCGTGGAGCGGGCCGGCGAGGAGCGCGCCCGCGGCTCCTTCGCGGCCTCCGACGCCTTCTTCCCCTTCCCCGACGGTCCCGAGATCCTCATCGGCGCCGGGGTGCGGGCGATCGTCCAGCCCGGCGGCTCGATCCGTGACGAGCAGGTCGTCGAGGCCGCCCGGAAGGCGGGCGTGACCATGTACTTCACGGGCACGCGCCACTTCTTCCACTGAGCACCCGCAGCGCCGGGAACGCCGACGGCCTCCGGCTCCCTGGGGAGGGAGCCGGAGGCCGTCGCCGTTCACGTCAGCAGGACGGGAGCGGGTTGGTCTCCGAGGCCGGGCGAGCACGCCGAAGGCCCAGACGTCGGCGGACGGGCGGATCGGCCGGCCGTGCTCGCCGATCTCCGCCCACAGCAGCTCGGGCGGGGTGTAGTCGGGGGTGGAGAAAGCCGGGGTGTAGGCGTGGGTGCCCTCTCGCCGGCAGATCACCGGCGGCGGGCAGCACGATCCGTGAGAACTCGAAGGGGACCGGCGCGTCGAGTCTGCCCGGGCCGATCTTGATGTGCTCGCCGGCGCCCTCCGGGTTCTCCACCACGTACGTGTGCCGTACGGAGAGGTTGCTCAGCGTCCAGAACGCGCCCTGGGCGCCGAGTTCGCCGGCCCGGCGCGAGACGCCGCCGTGCCGGATCGGCAGGTCGTTGGCGGGCGCCCGCCCGAAGCTGAGACGCTCGCCGGGGGCGAGCCGGATCTGGGTGCGGTGGTGTTCGCCCTCCGTGGTCGGCGGAGGTACCACGATGATGCTGTACAAGGTGCGTCTCCCCGTGCCCGACAGCTACCCCGGCCAGACCAGAGCGAACGCACCAGGGCCGTGTCTCCCCTGAGCGGGTGAGACACGGCCCTCGGATGCAAATGGCGCGAACTGTGCTGTCGCGCGTGCCCTCACTGATCCCTGATGACGATCGAGCCGCACACCTTGTCGGCGAACGTCTGCCGCTTGGCGTCCCAGGCCGGCCACAGGTAGCCGAGGTAGCAGGGCAGGCCGTCCAGGACGTGGGCGAGCTGGCGCACGAACGCCATGCCGGCGCCGAGCGGCTGACCGGTGTCCTCCTTGAGCGTGCGGGTGCCCATCACCTTCTTGCCGATGGTCTGGCCGGTCCTGCCCTCCTGGATCACCTGCCAGATGAGGACGCCGATGAGGAGGAGGAAGCCGAGGATCCCCAGAGCCGGGACGCCCGCCTTGACGCCGATGAGGCCGAGGGGGAGGTAGGCGACCAGGTACACCACGCTGTCGATCAGCTTGCTGGCGACGCGCTGCCCCCAGTTCGCGTACCGCGGCTGCACACCGTAGCCGGGCTGCTGCGGGTAGCCGGGGTAGCCGCCCGGGGCCTGCGGGTAGCCGTAGCCCTGCTGCGGAGGCACGCCCGGGGCCTGCGGGTAACCGTAGCCCTGCGGCTGCTGCGGCTGCTGCGGGTAGCCGTAGGGCTGCTGCTGGCCCTGCGGGGGGCCGTAGGGGTTGTTCGGGTCGCCGAAGCTCATGGCGGTGTTTCCTCCGTTGTCCGAGTGCGGGGACGAGGCGCGGCACTGCACGGAGGAGAGTTTCTACAGATGCGGCACGTCCCCCCGTTGAGCTGCCCGCTGCACTGTGCTGCTCATCGTTCTCGACCGGACGGTTGCTTGTCCAGCCGCAGGCGGCAGGCGTTGTGCAAGTGCAACATCGTTGATCATTCGCCGGCGGGTGCGGCGCGGCCTCGGGGTACCCGGATTGGAACAGGGGGGCGGTCATCCGCGAGGATGGGGGTATGACCGCCCAGATTCTCGATGGCAAGGCCACCGCAGCCGCGATCAAGTCGGACCTGACCGCCCGCGTGGCGGCGCTCAAGGAGAGGGGCGTCACGCCCGGCCTCGGCACCATCCTGGTCGGGGACGACCCCGGCAGCCGCAAGTACGTCGCCGGCAAGCACCGCGACTGCGCGCAGGTCGGCATCGCCTCCATCCAGCGGGAGCTGCCGGCCACGGCCACGCAGGAGGAGATCGAGGCGGTCGTCCGCGAACTGAACGAGGACCCCGCCTGCACCGGCTACATCGTCCAGCTGCCGCTGCCCAAGGGCATCGACGAGAACCGCATCCTGGAGCTGATGGACCCGGCCAAGGACGCGGACGGCCTGCACCCGATGAACCTCGGCCGGCTGGTGCTGAACGAGCCGGCACCGCTGCCCTGCACCCCCAACGGCATCCTCACCCTGCTGCGCCGCCACGGCGTGGAGATCAAGGGCGCGGAGGTCGTGGTCGTCGGCCGGGGCGTCACCATCGGCCGCCCGATGCCGCTGCTGCTCACCCGCCGCAGCGAGAACGCCACCGTCACCCAGTGCCACACCGGCACCCGGGACCTGTCGGCGCACCTGAAGCGGGCCGACATCGTCATCGCGGCGGCCGGTTCCCCGCACCTGATCCGCGCCGAGGACATCAAGCCGGGCGCTGCCGTGCTGGACGTCGGCGTTTCCCGCAACGCCGAAGGCAAGATCGTCGGCGACGTCCACCCGGACGTGACCGAGGTGGCCGGCTGGATCTCCCCGAACCCCGGCGGCGTCGGCCCGATGACCCGGGCGCTGCTGCTGGCCAACGTGGTGGAGGCGGCGGAGCGCCGTGCCGGCTGAGGACACGCACGGCGGCGAGCCGGCCGTGCGCGACGCGATCAGCGCCCCCGACGAGCAGGGGCGCCCGAGGCGCGCCACCCGTCGTTTCCCGCTGTTCACCAAGGACACCGCCCGGCCCGAGGGCGGCGGCCGGGCCGCGTCCGGCGACGCCCCGGCGCCCGCCCGGCAGTGGCCCATGCTCGTCGTGCTGGGCGCGGTCGCGGTCGGCCTGCTGCTGACCGCGTTCGACCTGTTCCGCTACGGCACGCTGCTGATCGGCGCCGCCCTGCTGGCCGGTGCGGTGATGCGCTGGATACTGCCGGGCGTCGGCATGCTCGCCGTCCGCTCCCGGTTCACGGACATCACCACCTACGGCATCCTCGGCCTGGCGATCGTCCTGCTGGCGCTGATGGCCCAGCCCAACCCCTGGCTGCAAGTGCCGTTCCTGAAGGACACGCTGCACTTCACGATGACCAAGTAGCGGCAGCCGCGGGCCGGGTGGCCCGCGCCTTCCCCGGTGGCGCGGGCCACGCTCCTTCCCCGGCACCGACGCTACGGCGGTCCGGTCCGCCCCGCGTCCCTCTCCGGACGGAACTCCCGTACGGCGAGGGACGGCCGCCGTGGACGATCTGCAACTTCCGTGGTACCGCATCGGGTTGACTCCGCACTCCGGATTCCGGCGCTACCCTGCGGCGATGCGACTGAGGACGCTTCGCCCGCTCGCCGTGGACACGCTGATCGCGGTGGCCATGACCGTGGTCGCCGTCCTGCTCGGGCAGGAGTCGCGGGCGCAGGGCTGGCCGGAACTCGACACGCGCGCCTACGTCCTGATCGCTCTCGCCCATCTGCCGGTCGCCCTGCGCGGTCGCCGGCCCCTCGGCGTCTTCGCCGTCGTCCAGGCCGCCGCGCTCGTTCATGCCACCCTCGGCTACTGGCCGGTGGTGTGCACCTTCGGCTCGATGCTCGCCCTGTACACCGTGGCCTCCGTCCGGCCGCTGCGCACGGCCCTGGTGTGCGCCGCCTGCATGACGGCCGTGTGGGTGTACGCCGGCGTGGTCAGCCACACCCCGTCCATGGCCTCCGTGCTCGGCCAGGCGCTGCTCTACTGCTCGGTGCTGGTCTGGTTCGGGCACCTGGCCCGCCGGGCCGCCGAACTGCCCCGGCGGCTGCGCGCCGAGCAGGCCGAGCGGGCCCGGCGCGCGGTCGCCGAGGAACGCGCCCGGATAGCCCGGGAGTTGCACGACGTCGTCGCCCACCACATGTCGGTGGTCTCCGTGCAGGCCGGCCTCGCCCGGTTCGTCTTCGACTCCGACCCGGCCAAGGCCCGCAGCGCGCTCGGCACCATCGCCGACACCAGCGGCGAAGCCCTGGAGGAGCTGCGCCGCATGCTGCAGGTGCTGCGCGAGGAGGACCCGGAGGCGCCCGAGCGGGCCCCGATGCCGACCCTGGACCGGCTGGGCGAACTCCTCGACCGGGTGCGGGCCGGCGGCCTGCCCGTGGACCTCGTCGTCGAGGGCACCGCGCGCCCGCTGCCGCCGGGCGTCGAACTGTGCGCCTACCGTGTCGTCCAGGAGGCCCTCACCAACGCTCTCAAGCATGCGGGCCCGGCGCGGGCGCGTGTCGAACTCCACTACGGCGCCCACGAGCTGACCGTCCGGGTCACGGACGACGGAGAGGGGGCGGATCCGGCCAGAGTCCCGGCCGGCGGCGGGCACGGCTTGATTGGCATGCGCGAACGAGCCAAGCTCTACGGGGGGACGATCGCAGTCGGCCCACGCTCCGAGGGCGGCTTCGAGGTCCGTCTGACCCTGCCCGCTTCGGCCGCCGACCACGGCCGCAGGGGCGCGCCGGAGACGGAGCGGTAGACGGACGTGGCACGGCGGGGGGACGACCGGACGGGATGACCAGAGTGCTCGTCGTCGACGACCAGTTCCTCATCCGCGCCGGGCTCGTCGGCCTGCTCGACGCCGCGCCCGGCTTCGAGGTGGTGGGCGAGGCGGACGACGGCGAGGCGGCCGTGCGGCTCGCCGCCGAGACCCGCCCCGACGTCGTCCTCATGGACATCCGGATGCCCGGCGTCAACGGCATCGAGGCCACCGAGCGGATCCTCGCCCAGGCCGCCGACCGGCCGCCCCGGGTGCTCGTGCTCACCACGTTCGACCTGGACGAGTACGTGTACGGGGCGCTGCGGGCCGGAGCCTCCGGCTTCCTGCTGAAGGACTCGGGGCCGGAGCGGCTGCTCGCCGCGGTCACCGCGGTCGACGGCGGCGACGCGCTCTTCGCACCCAGCGTCACCCGGCGCCTGGTCGAGGCGTTCGCCCGGCAGCAGGCGCCCGCCGCCTCCACCGCGACCCCGCCCGACCTCGGCGCGCTCACCTCCCGCGAGGTGGAGGTCCTCAAGCTCACCGCCCGCGGCCTGTCCAACCTCGAGATCGCCGACCGCCTGTACATCAGCGAGGCGACCGTCAAGACCCACCTCAATCGCGCCATGACCAAGCTCGACCTGGGCAGCCGGGCGCAGGCGGTGGTGCTGGCGTACGAGACGGGGCTGGTGACGCCGGGCGGCTGAACGGCCGCGCGGGCAACGGCGGCCCGCCCCCTCCCCCGATGAGGGGCGGACCGCCGTCACCCCTCAGCCTTCCCGCCGGCAACGGCCTGTTCAACGGCTGTCCGTGCGCTGTGGCACGGAAGTGACGGTTCCGCTACGTGATGACGGTGCTCCCGCGCGCCCCCGCTCCGGGAACTGCGATCCGGGGTCGACGCATCCTTGTGGGTAGCCGGACGGGGGAAGCAGGGGGGAAGCGATGCCTCGTTGGAAAGCCTTGCCGGAGGATCTGGACCCGCGGATCAGGGAGTTCACCAGCCGGCTGCGGTGGCTCGTGGACCGCAGTGGCCTGAGCGGCGCGGCGCTGGCCGACCGCACGGGCTACAGCGAGGCGTCCTGGGAGCATTACCTGGGCGGCCGGCTCCTCGCGCCCAAGGGCGCGGTGGTCGCGCTCGCCGAGGTCACCGGCGCCAGTCCCGTCCACCTCACCACCCTGTGGGAGCTGGCCGAACGCGCCTGGAGCCGTGCGGAGATGCGGCACGACCGCACCATGGAGGCCCTTCGGATCTCGCAG
>NZ_JBLEBI010000023.1:0-65642 GCF_047340315.1 Streptomyces sp. AF1A | reverse complement strand
CCGCACGGCTCCGCCGTCCCCGGTGCCGCGCACCGCGCTCAGATCGATGCCGAGGTCGTGGGCGAGGCGCCGTGCGTACGGCGTGGCCCGGACCCTGGGCGTCAGGGGTGGCGCGGCGTGCTCCACGTCGGCACGGGTGATCCGTCCGCCCGGCCCGGTGCCGTGCAGGGTGGCCAGGTCCACGCCCCGCAGTACGGCCAGGTGCCGTACGAGGGGCCCGGTGCCGGGGACCGAGGTGGTTCCAGCGGACGGCTGTGGGGGTGCCGGCGCGTGCTGCCCGGTCGGCTGCCTCCGTGACTCGGCGTGTGCCGGCTTCGGGGCGCGCTCGGGCGTGCGGGCCGCGCTCCGCCGAGGCCGGGGGCGCTGGGGCCGCGCTGCGGGTTCCCGGCCGGCCTTTGCACGTGAGGGCGGAGACGGCTGAGCCTGACCGGCGGGCCCGCTCGGCCCGGTCACCGGCTCCGCGGGGGCGCCTGTCGGGATGCCGGAGGCGGCTTCGCCCTCGATCACCGCGAGCGGAGTCCCCACCGGAACGCGGGCGCCCGGCGCAACGAGCAGCCGGCCCACGGTCCCGGACTCGAAGCACTCGACCTCGATGGCCGCCTTGTCCGTCTCCACGACCGCCACGACGTCGCCCCTGCGCACCCGGTCACCGGGGTGCACGAGCCACTCCTGCAGCACACCCTCAGCCATGTCCGCGCCCAGTGAGGGCATGGTGAACGCGGTCATCTCAGCCAGGCCCTCCGCCGACCGGCGATCGCTCTGCCGCGACGCCTCCGGTCGGCACGGGTTCGCCCACGGCTCGCTGTGCGGCAGCGACGACTTCTCCCACCTGCGGCAGCGCGGCCTCTTCCAGCCTGCGCGCGTACGGCACGGGCACTTCGGCGCTGCACACCCGCTCGATCGGGGCGTCGAGGTCGTAGAAGTGCTGCTCCGTGAGACGCGCCGAGATCTCGGCGGCGAGGCTGCCGGTGCGCCAGCCCTCGTCGATGACGACAGCCCGGTGCGTGCGTGCCACCGACGCGCCGATGGTGGCGTCGTCCAGCGGGCGCAGGGTGCGCAGGTCGACGACCTCGGCGCTGATGCCGCCGCTCGCGAGCTCGTCGGCGGCGGCCAGGGCCTTGGGGAGTGAGCCGCCGTAGGTGATCAGGGAGACGTCCGTACCGGGCCGGCGGACGGCCGCGCGGTCGATGTCGACCGGCCCCGCGTCGGCGGGCAGCTCGCCCGAGGCGTTGTACAGGCTGCCGTGCTCGAAGATCAGCACCGGGTCGGGGTCGGCGAGCGCGGGGGCCAGCATGTACCGGGCGTCGGTGAGGGTCGCCGGAGCGAGCACCCGCAAGCCTGGGATGTGCGCGTACCAGCCCTCCAGACTGTGGGAGTGCTGGGCCGCGAGCTGTCGTCCCGCGCCCGTGGTCATCCGGATCACGATCGGCACGGGCAGCTGGCCGCCCGACATGTGCAACAGAGTCGCCGCGTTGTTGAGGATCTGGTCGAGGGCCAGCAGACTGAAGTTCACCGTCATGATCTCGACGATCGGCCGCATACCCGCAAGGGCGGCGCCGATGCCGGCCCCGACGAACGCCGACTCGGACAGCGGGGCGTCGCGGATCCGTTCGGGCCCGAACTCCTCCAGCAGGCCGAGGCTGACGCCGAAACAGCCGCCGTACCGGCCCACGTCCTCACCCATCAGGAACACGCGCTCGTCCGTGCGCAGCGCTTCGCGCAGGGCCTCGCGCAGCGCCTCCCGATAGGTCGTCTTGCGGTCGTCGGGCGCCGGACGTTCGGCGGTACGCATGCGGGTGGCGGTCATGGCGGGATCGCCTCCGGGCTGGTGACGTACTTCAGCAGATCCCCGACCGGTTCCTCGGGGGCCCGATCGGCGGCCTCGACGGCGCGGTCAATCTCGGCGGCCAGGCGGTCCTCCAGGGCGGCGCGGGCCCTGTCGGTCAGCTCCTTCGCCTCCCGCAGTCGCCGGGCGAGCCCTTCGACCGGATCGCGTCCTTTCCAGTGCTCGATCTCGGCCTTGTCGCGATAGCGGTCGGGGTCGTACATCGAGTGGGCGCGGAAGCGGTACGTGCGCATCTCCAGGAAGTGCGGTCCGGTTCCGGCACGCACCCCTTCGGCCGCCTTCCGGGCGGCGTCCTCCACTGCGAAGACGTCCATGCCGTCGACGGCCCAGGAGACCATGCCGTACCCGGCGGCACGCAGCGCGAGGTCGGTCCGGGCCTGGTGCCGGGCCAGGGCCGTGCCCATCGCGTACAGGTTGTTCTCGCAGACCAGCAGCAGCGGCAGCCCCCACAGCGCGGCGAGGTTGGCGGTCTCGTGGAACTCACCCTCGGCGAAGGCGCCGTCGCCGAAGAAGCAGCACGTGACACGATCGCGACCGGTCATGCGGTCGGCGAGGGCGAGGCCGGCCGCGAGCGGGAGCCCGCCGCCGACGATCGCGTTGCCACCGTAGAAGCGGCGGCCGGCGTCGAACAGGTGCATCGAGCCGCCACGGCCCCGGCTGCACCCGGTCACTTTGCCGAACATCTCCGCCATGATCGCCTCGGCCGGCACCCCGCGGGCGAGCGCGTGCCCGTGTTCGCGGTACGTCGAAACGACCGCGTCGTCGTCCGTGAGCGCCTCGTTGACGCCGACGGCGACGGCCTCCTCGCCGATGTACAGATGCATGAACCCCCGGATGCGGGCGGCGCTGTACAGCTCCACGCAGCGCTCCTCGAACCGGCGGACGCGCAGCATCGACTCCAGCAGTGCCCGGCGGTGCGCGACGGCTCGGCGGTCCGGCAGCGAGGCGGAGCGCGGTGCACGGGGGGCCTGGGTGGCGTTCATGCGGGCTGCTCCATCCTCTGCGCGGAGGAGGACGCCTCCAGGGTGGAGTCCTCCAGGGTGGAGATGTCGCCCTCGGGCAGACCGAGTTCACGCGCCCTGAGCAGGCGGCGCATGACCTTGCCGCTGCGGGTGTGCGGCAGATGCTGGTCGAAGGCGATCTCGCGGGGCGCTACCGCCGGGCCCAGCCGGCGCCGGGCGAAGGCCAGCAGTTCCTGCCGCATCGTGGTGGTCGCATCGAAGCCCGGCCGCAGCGTGACGAAGGCCTTCACGATGTTCCCGGCGACGGGGTCGGGGCGGCCGATGACGCCGGACTCGGCGACCGCCGGGTGTTCCATCAGGATGCTCTCGACCTCGAAGGGCCCGATGAGGTGGCCGGCCGACGTGATGACGTCGTCGGCGCGCCCGACGAACCAGTACCAGCCGTCGGCGTCGCGCCGTACCAGGTCCCCGGTGAGGTACCAGCCGTCCGCGAAGGCGGCTGCGGTGCGCGGCTCGTCGTGCAGATAGCCGCGGAACATGGACGGCCAGCCGGCCCGGAGCGCCAGCTCGCCCTCCACGCCGGGCTCCTCCACCACGCTGACGTGTCCGTCCGCGACCTCGGCTCTGCCGTCCTCGCCGCGCCGCAGTACCGCCGCCTCCACACCGGGCAGGGGGCGCCCCATCGAGCCGGGGCGGATGTCGAAGGCGGCGCAGTTGGCGATCATGATGGCGCCGGTCTCGGTCTGCCACCAGTTGTCGTGCACCGGCAGTCCGAGCACATCGCGCCCCCAGACCACGGCCTCCGGATTGAGCGGCTCGCCGACCGACGCGACGAACCGCAGCGCACTCAGGTCGAACGAGCGGGGCAGGTCGTACGGCCCCGTCCTCGGCGTCGTGCGCATCAGCATGCGCAGGGCCGTCGGCGCCGTGTACCAGACGCGCACCCGCTGGTCGGCGAGGATCCGGTACCAGCGGCGAGCGTCGTAGTCCCCCTCGTCCACCACGACCGTCACCCCGTGCATGAGCGGTGCGACGATCCCGTAGGACATCCCGGTCACCCAGCCCGGGTCGGCGGTGCACCAGAAGACGTCGTCCTCGTGGAGATCGAGGGCGTACAGCGCGGTCATGTAGTGGGCGACGGCCGCCTCGTGGACGTGCACCGCGCCCTTGGGGATGCCCGTCGTGCCGCTCGTGAAGTGCAGCAGGGCCATGTCGTGGGGCGAGGTCGGCGGAATCGTGAAGGTGTCGGCCGCCTCAGCCATCAGCCCGGCGAGAGACAGGGTGTCCGGCAGGTCGACCGCCCCCTCGCCGACGATCAGCACATGGTGCAGGGCGGCCAGGGCGCGGCGTTGTCCGGCGATCTTCCTGCGGTACAGGTCCGCCGTGGTGACCAGCACCTGCGCGTCGCTCAGCGTCATCCGCTGAAAGACCGGGTCCGGCCCGAAGGCGGAGAACAGCGGGCACAGGACACTGGTGTTCTTCAGCGTGCCCAGGACCACGGTGTACAGCTCGGGGCAGCGCCCCAGCAGCGTCACCACCCGGTCGCCGTGACCGATCCCGAGGCCGCGGAGCACGTTGGCGAACCGCGCCGACGAGCGGGCCAGATCCCCGTAGGTCAGGGAGGTAACGGAGTCGTCACGCCCGACACAGCGCAGCGCGACCGCTGTCGCACGGCCCGATGCCACGTGCCGGTCGACGGCCTCGTGGGCGATGTTCACTCCCCGCCCGCCGGGAAGCCCCTGCAGCCTGCTCCGCGCGGCGTGCCACGAGAAGCGCGCGCATTCCTTGTCGTAGTCGCGCAGATGGGGGGCGACGCGCGGCGGAGTGTCCTTGCGGATGGTCTCCCAGGGCATGCCGACCCCTCCTTCCTCCGGGCTTCTTCGACCATCCGTCCGCTCCGTTGCGTCCGCACTGGGTCGAACGGCCCCCGCTCGTGGCCGGACGGCTCCGGTCCACGCCTTCGGCCCGCCCGAGAGGAGGGCCGCACCAGGCTCTCCCGGAGAGTGGGGCCGGGAGAGGCACACGTACGTCCTCCCACCGCACGGCGCAACGCGCTGACCGTGGTCGGGGCGCCGCTCCGACGGCCGCCCGAGACCTCTCTCGTCGCCTCGTCCGAGGACAAGGGGCCAACGGACCCCGCACACGTGCCCATACGGCTCTGGCGGCGCGGCGCCGTACCGGCAATGCTGCCGTCGTGGGCCCGAGGGCGCGGCAGGGCCCGGTGTGCCGTCCGGCGTGCTGGAGGAGGTCGGTCATGAACGCCGACACCGATGCGAACGCGGTCCCTACCCCCGCCTCCGAGGGGTTCGTCATGGGCAAGGACGGTATGGCCGCGCTCGTCGACGTGCTGGTCCGGCGCGGGTTCACCGTCATCGGTCCCACGGCCCGGGACGGCGCCATCGTGCTGGCGGAGCTGCGGTCGGCCGACGAGCTGCCGTACGGATGGGGCGTGGAGCTGGAGGCCGGGCGGTACCGGCTGCGGGAGCGCTCGGACGGCGCGGCGTTCGCCAACGCGGCGGGACCCCAGTCGTGGAAGTCCTTCCTGCATCCGGCGCGGGTGCGGGAGTGGAGCGCCGACCGGGTGGAGGGGGAGCTGGTGTTCACGGCCGACCGGACCGCGCCGCCTCGCTACGCCTTTCTGGGCGTGCGTCCCTGCGATCTGCGGGCGATCATGATCCAGGACCGGGTGCTGACCGGCGGGGCGTACCGCGATCCCGGCTACGAGGGTCGGCGCGGCGGGGCGCTGTTGATCGTGGCCGAGTGCACGGAGCCCGGCGCCACCTGCTTCTGCGTCTCGATGGGCACCGGACCCGCTGCCGGTCCCGGCTACGACCTGGCGATGACCGAAGTGGTCGATGCGCAAGGGCACCGCTTCTGGATCCGCAGCGGCAGCGAGGAAGGAGCGGGGATCCTGGCCGAACTGCCCGCCCGTCCGGCCGACCCCCGGACCCCGGAGAAGGCTCGTGCCGACGTCACGGCCGCCGCGGCCCGCATGGGGCGGACCATGCCCGAGGCCGACCTGCGGGAGCTGATGGCCGGGACGCTCGACGCGCCCCGCTGGGACGACGTCGCCGGACGGTGCCTGACCTGCGGCAACTGCACCATGGTGTGCCCCACCTGCTTCTGCACCACCACCGAGGACGTCACCGACCTCACCGGTGACCACGCGGAGCGGTGGCGGCTGTGGGACTCCTGCTTCGACCTGGACTTCTCCCGCCTGCACGGCGGCCCGGTGCGTGCCTCCGCGCGCAGCCGCTACCGGCAGTGGATGACCCACAAACTCGGCACCTGGTTCGACCAGTTCGGGTCGTCGGGCTGCGTGGGGTGCGGGCGCTGCATCGTGTGGTGCCCCGTCGGCATCGACATCACCGAGGAAGCGGCCGCGCTGCACGACTGGACACGGTCCGGCGTGACAGCGGCGGAGCCGAAGGAGGAATGACCACCGTGCCGCCCCCGCTGCCGTACCGCGTCGCCGACGCCTGGGCCGAGACCGCCGACACCCGGTCGATCGAGCTCGTACCGGCCGGGGAAGCCCTCGCACCCTTCGCACCGGGGCAGTTCGCGATGATCTACGCCTTCGGGGTCGGCGAGGTGCCCATATCGGCCAGTGCCCTGCGCGGCCGCCACGGGGGTCTCGTGCACACCGTGCGCGCGGTGGGCGCGGTCTCGACCGCGCTGTGCCGGTTGCGCCCGGGTGACGGCGTCGGGGTCAGCGGGCCGTACGGGAGCGGATGGGACCTCGAAGCGGCAGCCGGCGACGACGTGCTGGTGGTCGCCGGCGGAATCGGGCTGGCCCCGCTGCGGCCGGCCGTGCACACGGTCCTGGAGCGGCCGGCCGAGTACGGCCGGCTCGCCGTCCTGGTGGGTGCCCGCACCCCCGCCGACCTCGTCTTCGAGGACGAGATCGACAGCTGGCGCGGCACGGCCCGGGTGGAGGTGACCGTCGACCGCCCCGGCCCGGGCTGGCAGGGCATGGTGGGCGTGGTCACCACCCTCCTCGGCCGCCTGGACCTGCGACCCGAACGGACCTGCGCGCTGGTGTGCGGACCCGAGGTGATGATGCGGCACACCGCACGCGATCTCGTGAGCCGGGGACTGGATCCGCGCCGCGTCCAGGTGTCCTTGGAACGGAACATGCGCTGCGCCACCGGCCATTGCGGCCACTGCCAACTCGGCCCCCTCCTGCTGTGCCGCGACGGGCCGGTCGTCGGCTACGACCGCGTGGCCGACCTGCTCCTCGTCAGGGAGCTGTGACATGCTCACCGAACTCGGCCCGGTCATCCGCACACGGCCGACGCTCGCCGTGTGGAAGTTCGCCTCCTGCGACGGCTGCCAACTGACGCTTCTCGACTGCGAGAACGAGCTCCTCGGCCTCACCGACCGCATACGGGTCGACCACTTCCTGGAGATGACCCCGGCCGAGGGCGCCGAAGGGGGCCGCGCGCGGCTGGAGGGCCGTGGGCCGTACGACCTGTCCCTGGTCGAAGGCTCGATCACCACGGCCGGGGACGCCGAGCGCATCCAGCACGTCCGGCGCATCTCGCGCGCTCTGGTGACCATAGGAGCCTGCGCCACCGCGGGCGGCGTCCAGGCACTGCGCAACTTCGCCGACGTCGACGACTTCATCGCCGCGGTCTACGCCCGGCCGGAGTACATCGCCGCACTGGAGACCTCGACACCGATCTCGGCCCACGTTCCGGTCGACTTCGAGCTGCGCGGCTGCCCCATCGACCGCCGCCAGCTCATCGAGGTCATCACCGCCTACCTGGCCGGACGCACACCCCAGATCCCGGACCACAGCGTCTGCTTCGAGTGCAAGAGGCGCGGCACCACCTGCATCACCGTGGCCCACGGCACCCCCTGCCTGGGCCCGGTCACCCATGCCGGCTGCGGCGCCATCTGCCCCGCCTACGGGCGCGGCTGCTACGGCTGCTTCGGACCGTCGAGCCGGCCCAATCTGCGCTCCATGGTGGCGCAGCTGCGTCGCGACGGGATGAGCGAGCGGGACATTCAGCGTGTCTTCCGTACCTTCAACGCCGCGTCACCGGAGTATGCCTCCGTATCCGACCTCGCGGCCGAGGAGCAGCAGAGCCCTCCGGCCTGACGGACCCCGTCCGAAAGGCGCGCATGAACCATCGCGGAACCCGCGTCCTGCGACTGGACGCGCTGGCCAGGGTGGAAGGCGAAGCCGCCCTCCACCTGCGCGTCGAGGGTGACACGGTCGCCGAGACGCGGCTGCGCATCTACGAACCACCGCGCTTCTTCGAGGCCTTCCTGACCGGCCGGGGCCACACCGAGCCTCCCGACATCACCGCGCGCATCTGCGGCATCTGCCCGGTCGCCTACCAGATGAGCGCCTGCCGGGCGATCGAGGACGCCTGCGGTGTCGCGGTGGACGGCCCTCTCGCGGACCTGCGCCGCCTGCTGTACTGCGGCGAGTGGATCGAGAGCCACACCTTGCACATCTACCTGCTGCACGCCCCGGACTTCCTCGGGCGTGCGGACGTCGTGGAACTCGCCCGCGACCAGCGCGCGGCCGTCGAGCGAGGCCTGCGCGTCAAACAGACCGGCAACGCGATCATCGAGCAGCTCGGTGGCCGCCCCATCCACCCGGTCAACGTCCGCATCGGCGGCTTCTACCGGGCACCCGCTCCGGACGAGCTGCGCCCGCTGGCGCAGCGGCTGCGGCGGGCCCGTGAGGACGCGCTGGAAACCGTCCGCTGGGTGGCGGCGTTCGACTTTCCGGACGCTGTGTGCGACCACGACCTGCTCGCACTGCGCGACCCCGGCCGCTACGCCATCGACTCCGGAACACCGGCGGTCATGTCCGCGCGTGGCCCGGGCCCGGTGCTGCGCGAGGTGCCCCTGGCGGACCTGGAACAGCACGTCCAGGAAGGACAGGTACCGCACTCCACGTCCCGCACGGCCACCCTGGACGGCCGCCGCTACCTGACCGGCCCGCTGGCCCGCTTCGCGATCAGCGGCCGGTGGCTTCACCCCGTGGCCGCCGAGGCGGCGCGGGACGCCGGGCTGGGCGACCCGTCGACCGGCGCCGTGTGCGACAACCCCTTCCGGAGCATTGCCGTACGCGCCGTCGAAGTGGTGCAGGCCATCGAGGAAGCCCTGCGGATCATCGACGGATACGAACGGCCTCGCCGGCCGGCCGTCGAGGTCCCGCCGCGCCGAGGGACCGGCGCCGGGGCCACCGAGGCGCCCCGGGGGCTGCTGTACCACCGCTATGCCCTCACCGGAGACGGCACGCTCACCGAGGCCCGCATCATCCCGCCCACGGCCCAGAACCAGACGGCCATCGAGGAGGACGTGCGCAAGGCGGTCCAGACGCGGCTGGAGGCGCCCGGGCCCGCCGCCGACGACGAGGAGCTCACCCATCTGTGCGAACGGGCCATCCGCAACCACGACCCCTGCATCTCCTGTGCCGCCCACTTCCTGGACGTGACCGTGGAGCGTCTGTGAAGGGCCGGGTCGTGGTGATCGGTGTGGGCAATCCCCTGCGCGGTGACGACGGGGTCGGTCCGGCAGCGGTGGAGGCGCTGCGGGGCCGTGTCCCGGAGGGAACCGTCCTGACGGTCAGCGACGGCGAACCCGCACGCATGCTCGACCTGTGGCGCGGCGCGGACACGGTGGTCGTGGTGGAGGCCCTGCGCGCACGGCCGGCCCGGCCGGGGGAGCTGCACACCCTGACAGCGACGGAAGCCGCCAACCGGACGGCGGCCACGGCGAGTACCCATGCGCTCGGCCTCGCGGAGTGCCTCGCCCTGGCGGAGGCACTGGGGCAGCTGCCGCAGAGGCTGGTGGTGCATGCCATGGAGGTGGCGGACGTCGGGCTCGGCGCGCCCCTGAGCGCGGCGGTGCGGTCGGCGCTTCCCGAACTGATCGACCGGGTGGCCGCCTGCATTCGGCAGGCACCCGGACCGGACCACGGGCCGTAGGGGGCCGATGGTCCTTCAGCACGGGCCGAAGCGCCCTCGCGGCCGCCGGCAGGGTGGTGCGACGGTGAAGTTCCCCCCTCGTGCCGCACGCTTCCGGCGGCCCCAGGAAAGGCGGTGGGACCAATGACGCCCCCTCTGGTCGTAGGCGTGGACGGATCGGACTCCTGCCTGCTGGCCGTGGACTGGTCCGTGGACGAAGTCGCCCGTCATGGTGTCCCGCTCAGGCTGGTGTACGCCTCCCTGTGGGCGCGCTACGAGGCGGGTATTCCCTCGGCGGACCCGAAGCGGCCCTCCGAGCAGGTGCTGGCCGAGCACATCGTGGCCTCGGCGGCCGATCGCGCCGAACGGCGCAACCCGGATGTGAAGGTCACCACCGACATCGTGCCGCAGGACGCGGTGGACGCTCTCGTGCGCGCGGGCGACGAGGCGTTTGCCCTGGTGGTGGGTTCGCGCGGCCGTGGCGGACTCAAGGGCCTGCTGCTGGGGTCGGTCGGTCTCGGGGTGTCCGCCCGGGCGCGCTGCCCGGTGGTCGTGGTCCGGGGCGATCGTGCGGGTCTGCGGGGTACGCACGAGCGGATCCTGCTCGGTCTGGGCGAGACCGGCACGAGCGCGGAGGCGGTGCGTTTCGCCTTCCGCGAGGCGGAGGTGCGCGGGTGCGTCCTGGACGTCGTGCGGACCTGGCGCAGGCCCGCCTACGACAGGAGCGGCGACCGGCTGCAGCCCGGCGGACCGGCGGACACGTACGAGGAAGGCGCGTCGGCCGTGATCGAGGCTCTTCTCAGGACGGCGAGCGCCGACCACCCGCATGTCCGCACACGTCCGGCGGCCCTCGAGGGACCGGCCGGCAAGATCCTCGTGCACCGCTCCGCGGCCGCGGATCTCGTGATCGTCGGAGCACGGCGCAGGAGAGGACACCTCGGTCTCCAGCTCGGCCGCGTGAGCCACACCCTCCTCCACCACGCCCAGTGCCCTGTCGCGCTCGTACCCGTACGGCAGTGAGGGCGCGGCGAGACCGGCCGCGGTCCACCCCGCACGGCGTGGCACCGTCCGCACCGCGCTGTCAGCCGAACCGGCTCGGCACCCCGATGGTCTCGACGCGCCGCACCGTGCCGTCGGGCACCATCGCGGTGACCACCGCGGCACACGGTTTCATGCCACCGGATGCCCATCGGTGGCGGTCCGGCGACGGGGCCCTCAGCGTGGAGAACAAGGTGGCCCGGTGCGATGGGCACGGACTCCGAAGGAGAGGTGCGACGCATGGACACGGATGCCGCGGAGCCGCGGGTGGTGGTCGGCGTCGACGGGTCGCAGTCCTCGTACGAGGCGCTGCGCTGGGCCGTGCGCTACGCCGACCGGATCGGGGGCACCGTCGAGGCCGTCGCCGTGTGGGAGCTGCCGGGCCTGTACGGCTGGTCCGGGCCCGCGGTCGACATGCAGATGGACGAGGAGGAGACCCGGCAGAAGATGGGCCAGGAGCTGACCGAGGTGCTCGGCGCGGAGGCCGCGGGCTCGGTGCGCACCCGTGTGGTGCACGGCAACGCGGCCGACGTCCTGTTGCGGGCGGCCGAAGGGGCCGAGGTCCTGGTGGTGGGCAGCCGGGGCAGGGGCGGTTTCGCACGTGCCCTGCTCGGCTCCGTCAGTCAGCACGTGTCGCAGCACGCGAGCTGTCCGGTCGTGATCGTGCGCCCCCGGAAGCAGTGACCCGAGGGCCGGGACCGCCCGGGGCCGGCTCACTGGAATGCCGCGTGAATCTCCTGCTCGGTCGCCTCGTGCGACACAAGCAGGAGTTCGTCGCCGGGAAGCAGCCGCACCTCCGGGCCCGGGACCATGGGACGGCCGTCGCGTACGACGGTGGCGACCACGGTGCCGGCGGGCAGTTGGATCTCACCCAGCTGGTGTCCCGCCCCCCGGGACTCCTCCGTGATCGCGGTCTCGATGACCTCGACCCCCGCCTTGCTCAGCCGCAGCAGCGCCACCGTGTCCGTGGCGCCGGTGGCCTCCTCGATGAGGGAGATCAGGGGGGTGGCCGCCGGCACGGCCGCGTCCACGCCCCACCGCTGGTCGAAGAGCCAGGCGTTCTCCTCCTCGTTGACGCGCGCGGCCACGCGCCCCACGCCGAACTGCCGCTTGGCGAGCAGGCTGATGACGAGGTTGTCCTCGTCGCGGCCGGTGACGGCGATGACCAGGTCGCAGGCGAGGGCGCCCGCGTGTTCGAGAAGCGCCGGCTCGCAGGCGTCCCCGGCCACGACGCGCACGTGCGGCAGGTCGCCGAGTTCGGCCACACGGTCGTCGTCGTACTCGACGAGCGTGACCTCGTTGCGAGCCGCGGACAGCACCTGGGCGATCTGGGTGCCGAGCCGGCCCGCACCCGCGATCAGGACCCTCACGTTCCCAGCTCCTTGTCGAGAAAGCCGCTCAGCCGGCCCAGCGCCGTGGCGGCAACGCTGAAGGTGACCAGGTCATCGGGCTCGGCCAGGACACCGTGGGCGGGGAGCAGCGAGCGACCGGCGCGGGTGATCTCCACGACGCGGATCTCGCCGTCGACGTCGAACTCGGTGACCTGCCGTCCGGTGAGGTAGGACGGCAGTTGGGAGCGGACGAGGAGCGTCTCGCCGTTGCCGAAGCTGAGCTCGGGGGTGAGGTGGCGGTGCAGCAGCATCTGGTGGATCCGGCCCACGGCCCAGCGGACGCTGGAGATCGTCGGGATGCCCAGTTCCCGGTAGATGTCGGCGCGGCGCGGATCGTGGATGCGGGCCAGGACGATCGGAACCCGGTACGTCTCCTTCGCGGTGCGCGCGCTGACGATGTTGCTGTTGTCCCCGGACGTGACCGCGACGAAGGCGTCCGCGTGGAGGATGCCGGCCGTCTCCAGCACGGCACGGCTGAAGCCGTTGCCCACGTGGAAGGCGCCGGGGAAGCCCGGTGACAGCTTCTTCTGCGCCTTCGGCTGCCGGTCGACGAGCCGTACGTCGTGGCCCTCGGCGACGAGCTGCGTGGCCAGGGTGGCTCCGATCCGGCCGCAACCCGCGATGATCACTCTCATCACCTTCCTCCCTTCGGGAGTGTCCGCCGGCGCCGCTGCGCGTATTTCCTGAGTTCCTCGGCGGCCAGGAGCAGCGCTCCGAACGCGGTCAGAACCGCCCAGTCGGCGGGAGCCAGCGGCGCGGTGTGGAAGATGGCCTGGAGCGGTGGCGCGTAGCTGATGGCGGCCACCAGCCCGATGCCCGAGCAGCCTGCGGCCAGCAGCCACGGATTGGTCAACAGGCCGACCCGGAAGACACTCTGCCGGTCGGTGCGCACGGCCAGGGCGTTGAAGAACTGGCTGACGACGATGCCGGCCTGGACCAGGGTGATCGCCTGCCGGTAGACGGGATCGCTCCTGGTGAATTCGGCGTAGGGGATGCCGGAGGCCTGGATGTGCCAGAAGAAGACGGCGCACACGCCAAGGGCCTGGATGCCGCCGAGGAAGAGGATGCGGCCCATGACGGACGGCGAGAAGAGCCGCTCCCGGCGGGGTCGCGGCGGGCTGTTCATGACGTCTGGTTCCATCGGTTCGGCACCGAGGGCGAGCGCGGGCAGCACGTCCGAGCCGAGGTCGATGGCGAGGATCTGCACGGCCGTGATCGGCACCAGCGGGAATCCGGCGAAGGTCGCCGCGAGGATCGGCACGAGTTCGGCGATGTTGTGGCTGAAGAGGTAGATCAGGAACTTCCGGATGTTGCGGTAGACCGAGCGCCCCAGCCCGACGGCGGTGGCGATGGAGGCGAAGGAGTCGTCGAGCAGCACCATCACGGCGGCCTCGCGGGCGACGTCGGTGCCGGAGGCACCCATGGCGACGCCGATGTCGGCGTGCTTGAGGGCCGGGGCGTCGTTGGCGCCGTCGCCGGTGACGGCGACGACCTCGCCGCGCCGCTGCAACGCGGTGACCACCCGCATCTTGTGCTCGGGACTGACCCGGCACAGCAGCAGTTCGCCCGAGCCCGCCAGCAGGGCGTCCAGGCCGTCGTCGTCCAGCGCGTCCAGCCGGGTGCCCGTCGCCACGGTGGGGGCCGGACCGCGCACGATGCCGACGCGGCGGGCGACGGCCTCCGCGGTGAGGGGATGGTCTCCGGTGACCATGACGATGCGGATCCCGGCCCGCCGGCACGCGTCCACCGCCTCGCGCACCTCGGGCCTGGGCGGGTCGTACATCCCGGCGAGCCCCAGCAGCGTCAGCTTCGATTCGACGTCCTCGAGCGGCGCCCGTGGACCGGCGACCCGCCGCCGGGCGACCGCCAGGACGCGCAGGCCCTGTCCGGCCATGCCGTCCGCGGCCGCCGCCACTTGGGCGCGGGCCGCATCGGACAGCGGCGTCTCGGTACCGCCGCGGTCGATGGCGTCGCAGCGGGCGAGCAGTTCGAGCGGTGCGCCCTTGACATACGCGAAGCAGCTGCCGTCGCTGCTGCGGTGCACGGTGCTCATGAGCTTGCGCGCGGAGTCGAAGGGATGCTCCGCCACCCGGGGCGTAACGGCCTCTTCCCGCGCCGGATCCAGGCCGGCTTTCCGGGCGGCCACCAGCAGGGCCCCCTCGGTGGTGTCTCCGAGCACGCGCCACGGGGCCCGCCCGGCCGGCGGCACCAGCCGGGCGTTGCTGCACAGAGCCGCCGCCCGCAGCAACTCCCGTACGGGCCCCGCGTCGGCGATCTCCCCGACCGGTGCGTACCCCACTCCGGACACGGGGTGCGACACACCGTCCGCCCACACCTGGACGACGGTCATCTCGGCCTGGGTGAGGGTGCCGGTCTTGTCGGTGCAGATCACGCTCGTCGAACCCAGCGCCTCCACCGCGAGCAACTGCTTGACCAGCGCGTGCCGACGGGCCATGCGGCGCACACCGATCGCCAGCGAGACGGAAAGCGTGGCCGGCAGCCCCTCCGGCACCAGGGCGACCATCACACCGAGCGAGAAGACGAACGTGTCGACGAACGGCTGTCCGCTGGGCACCCGCACCGCGAACAGCACGGCGCCCGTCGCGAGCGCGACGCCCGCGACCCTGCGGGCCATGAGGGCGACCTGCCGTTGCAGCGGGGTCTGCTGTCTGGGCGCGGCCGCGGCGAGCCGGAAGATCCGCCCGAACTCGGTGGCCGTGCCCGTGGCGAACACGACGGCCTTGCCCGTGCCCGCGACCAGGTCGGTGCCCATGAACACGCAGTTGCGGGCCTGCAGCGGCGGCCCCGGAGGCACGTGTTCGGCGACGCGGGCGACCGGATCGCTCTCGCCGGTGAGCGCGGCGTTGTTGACGGCGGCTTCGTGCGCCTCGACCAGCCGGCAGTCGGCGGGCACCGCGTCCCCGGCCTCCAGGATCACGACGTCGCCCGGCACCAGATCCCGCGCGGACAGCTCTCGCCGCTCTCCGTCGCGCAGGACGCGGCAGGTGTGCGGCACCATCGCCTGCAGAGATTCGGCCGTGCGTTCGGCGGAGTACTCCTGGGCGAAGCCGATGCCGGCGTTCAGCAGCACCACGCCGAGGATCGCCAGGGCCAGTTGGAGGGTGGCCGGATTCCGGGGCTGCCCCAGCCAGTACGCGAGAAACGTGATCGCGGAGGAGACGAGCAGGACCACCGCGAAGAGGTCGGTGAACTGCGTGACGAGCCGGCGCCACACCTGGCCGTGGCCCACGCCGGGCAGCTCGTTGGGGCCGTACCGCTCCCGCCGTGCGGCCGCCTCGGCCGGTGTGAGACCGCGCGGGGAACTCTGCAGGACGCGCAGGACGTCCGGCACCGGCAGCACGGCGCCGGACGAGCCGCAGGCGTCTCGGCGGCCTGGGGGCGGCGCCGTCGTCGTGATGCCCGCCGGTGGGCCGCCCCCACCGAGAGCAGCCGTGCCCTGCCCGGCCGATTCAGGGCTCATGCGGGGTTCCGGCCTTGGCGGGAGGGCCGGGCGGCTCCTGCAGGACGCTCCAGGAGACCGGTCCCAGCAGGTCGGCGAGCCGCCGGAGGACGTCGAGGAACAGGTCGTCGATCGTCAGCACGCCCACCACCCGGCCTGCGTCGAGAACCGGGAGCCGGCGGACCCCCGTGCGGTTGAACGTGCGGTAGGCCACCTCCAGGTCGGCGGTGGCCGCGACCGTGACGACGCCGGGCGACATGACGGCGTCCACCCTGGCCTTCGGCGTCAGGCCACCGCCCATGCCGCGTACGGCGAGGTCGCGGTCGGTGACTATGCCGTGCAGTGCTCCGTCCTTGACCACGAGGACGGACCCGACCGCGCACTCGGCCATCCGCCGGGTCACCTCGGCCAGCGGAACATGCGGCTCCACGCACACCGGGGGAGCGGTCATCACCTCGGAGACCTTCATGTCACCACTCCTTGCTGTCCCACGTTGTCCGGTCGGGCGGTTCAGAGGGCGTCGAGCGGATCGGCGACCGCCCGCCGTGGGCTCGCGGAGCCTTTGGGGCCGTGGCCGAACCGGATCACCATCGACGTACGCCGAGGTTCTGCGGTCACCGGGGCTTCCTCTCGTGCCAGGACCTGGTGTCATTCCGGTGTCGGGACGGCGATGACAGGGCAGGCGGCGTGACGCAGCACGCCTTGGCTGACCGAGCCCAGCAACATGCCGGTAAAGCCCCCACGGCCTCGGGTTCCCACCACGAGACCCAGCGCATGCGCCGAGGCGTCGGTGAGAACTTCGACGGGATGCCCGAGGACCACTTCGTGACGCAGGTCGACCTCGGGGAAGCGGGCCCGGCGGCCGGCCACGATCTCGGAGAGCAGGCGGCGGCACTCCTGCTGCGGCTCGTACTCGTCGAAGACCCGGGGCGCTGCGGGCTCCCAGACCAGCAGGGCCCGCAGCTCCGCGCCGCGCAGGGCAGCCTCCTCGAACGCCACGTCGACCGCGGTGGCCGAATGTTCGCTGCCGTCGACCCCGACGACGAAGTATGCGGGATCCTGGGTGATGTGCTCCGGCTCGGGGACGACCACCACGGGACAGCGCGTGTGCGCCATCAGCGGCAGGGCCACCCCGTGCCGGCCGAACACCTTCTGCTTGCGGTTCAGGTGCCGTGACCCCAGCACCACGGCGGCGGCGCCCCGACTCTGCTCGCGCAGCACCCACACCGGGTCGCCCTCCGCGAGCAGAGCGTCGACCTCGAGCCGTGGACACCGGGCCGCGGCGAAGGCCGCGGCCTCCTCCAGCACCTGCTGACCGGCTTTGTGCAGCGCCTCGTTCCACGCCTCCCACGACGGTGGGACCGCCGACCCGCGGTAGCCTCCGGTGGGCACGCCCTCGACGTGGACCAGGCGCAACGGCAACCGCCGACGATCGGCCTCGTCGACAGCCCAGGCCAGCGCCATCCGGTGGCCGGGGTCAGGATCGAGGCCCACCACGATCGGTCGGCGCTCAGCGGGCCGGGTCACGGCCGACTCCGGTCACCGGATGGCGGATGTGGGCGTCGGGACCCGGGAAGTACGGCCCGGCGCACGCCGTACGGCGGGCTGCCGTCCGGGTGAGGGAGGCCGACGATCTCGCCGTCCCGTGGGCCGACTCGCGCCGTGATCCCCCGTACGACGATCTCGTCGCCGACGCGGGCGCGCGTCGAGAACTCCGTCGTCCCGGAACCGGTGGACGACACAGCGGTCTGATCGTTCTTCTTCGGTGGTGCTGGAGCGGACATCGCTCCTCCCCTCCTCCCTGCGCCGACGCGGAGGAAATGCCGCCGATTCCATGGAAGGCTCGGGCACTCCCGCCCTGCCAGGGGCCATTGGTCCCGGCGGCGGCCCTGTGGACCCTCCGCGTGCACGGGGACCGGTCGGCGCGTGCGCGCCGAGAGGGGGACGGGGCGGGAGACCGCCGTGTCCGAGACCGCGACACGCCCCTGTGGACGCAGCCGGGCCTCGATGTCGGCGCGCACCGAGGCGGCGAGCCGTGCAAGAGCCTCGGACGAGGGACCTCAGGTCCCAAGACATGGACTGTTCGGCCTCAGCGGAACGGGCCCGTGCGCCCTGGACTGGAGGTGTCGGCAGGCCACGCAACAGTGAGGAGGTACGGCCGATGACGATGTTGCCACGCAAGCAGAGGTTCGCGTTCCCGGAGGTGTCGGACTGGTTCGAGAACCTTCCGGCCCATTTCGCGATGCCCATGATGGGTGAGCGGTACGCGATCCGGGTCGAGGACTACACGGAGGACGGCCGCTATGTGATGCGGGCGGAGCTGCCGGGCGTGTCCCCCGACGACATCGACGTCTCCATCAGCGACGGCATCCTCACGGTGCAGGCCGAACGCACCGAGAAGGACGTCACGAAGAACCACAGCGAGATCCGGTACGGCGCCATGAGCCGCAGCGTCACGTTGCCGCCGGGCGCCGACGAGGACGACGTCGAGGCCTACTACGCCGACGGCATGCTGACCGTCAGCGTGGGTCTGGGCGCCGAGAAGACGGAGGCGAAGCACGTGAAAGTCCGGCACGGGAAGTGATGCCGGACTCGCGGCGGATGGCGGGTCCCCGGGCCCGCCATCGGCGGGCGGTCGCACGAAGAGCTCAAGGGCCGCCGTGGCCGGCAGCCCGACGACGCCGTACCGCTTCTTCGTGCTCCGCCTCCTCCAACGCAAGGTCTGCCGCGGCCAGTTCGTCCAGGAGCCGGGGGATCCAGTGCCGGCGCAGGGCGCGGACCCGCTGCCGAGTCCGTACGGCCTCGGCGGCCAAGAGCTCGGCGGCTGCCTGGTGGGCGGCGAGTTCCGCGGCGGCACGGGCCGCGGCACGATAGGCCGTCTCGGCGTGGGCGAGAGCGGTGTTGGACGGTGTCCGTTCCCACGGGGAGCGGACGGGGTCCGTCCAGCCGACCGCTGCCGGGTGGTACACGCCCATCAGCGCGCCCCACTGGACGTCGACGCGCGCCCGCTCCGCCGGCACTGCCTCGGCCAGCGCGCTTTCACCGCCGAGCAGCACGCCGCGCACCAGCCACGTTTCCGCCTCGGCCAGCCTGTGCCGCCACACCCGGCCCGCTTCCTCGGCCGCCTGCCGTGCCCGGTGCTCCCGGTCCAGCAGGAGCCGGAGCTTGCGCTCCAGGAGGTCCGCACCGCGAACGGCCGTGGCGAGACTGCGGCGCAGCCGCAGGCGCCCGGCGCGTCCAGCCGGGACCCGGCGCGCCCGCGGACTCATCCCGGCTCCTCCTCCTGCGGTGGAGCGTGGGCGTCGAGCAGGTCGGCCGGAAGCATGCCGAGCTGGCTGCGCGGCAGGGTCAGCAGCACTTCCCATGCCCGGTCCAGGGCGTCGTCCAGCGACCGGCCCTCGTCGGTGCCCTGCGCGAGGAAGCGGCGCCGGAAGGCGTCCTCCAGGTCCAGATGGCGCAGATCGGTCGGGCTGAGCGCCGACCGTCCGATCAGGTCGGCCAGCTCCCGCACCTGCCGGGACCGGGCCAGCGCGGCGATCAACTGCGCCGCGACGGCCGGATGGTCCCTTCGGGTGCGTCCCGCTCCGGTTCCCTTGCGCATCAGGCGCGACAGCGAGGCCAGCGGATCGACGGGCGGATACGTGCCTGCCGCCCGCACCTCGCCGGACAGCACGATCTGCCCTTCGGTGATATAGCCGGTGAGGTCCGGGACGGGGTGGGTGATGTCGCCCGCGGGCATGGTGAGAACGGGCAGGACGGTCACCGAACCCGGCCGGCCCCTGATGCGGCCGCAGCGTTCGTAGAGGGAGGCGAGGTCGCTGTAGAGATAGCCGGGATAGGCCCGGCGAGCCGGAGTCTCGCCCCGCGCGGCGGACACCTCGCGCAGCGCCTCCGCGTACGCCGTCATGTCCGTCATGACGACCAGGACGTGACGGCCCTCGGTGAACGCCAGGTGCTCGGCGACGGTCAGGGCCAGTCGTGGGGTGAGCAGCCGTTCGATCACCGGATCGTCGGCGGTGTTGAGGAACAGGGCGAGTTCCCTCGCGGCCGAGCGAGCCGCCAGCCCCTCGCGGACGTACGCGGTGTCGGCATGAGTGAGACCCATGCCGGCGAACACGACGGCGAACGGCTCACCTCCGCACGTCGCCTGAGCCGCGATCTGCACCGCCAGCTCCATGTGCGGCAGCCCGGCCGCCGAGAACACCGGCAGCTTCTGGCCCCGTACCAGCGTGGTGAGCACGTCCACGGCGCCCACACCGGTGAGGACCGCCTCGGTCGGTGATTCCCGGCGCACCGGGTTGATCGGCGCACCGCCGACCTCCGCATACGACCCGCCCAGCACCGGTGGCCCGCCATCGGCCGGTTCGCCCCGGCCGCTGCACGTCCGTCCCAGCCACCCGGCGCCGACCGGTATCCGCAGCGGTGCCCCCGAGAAGGCGACGCGCGTTCCGGTGCGGTTCATGCCGGCCGTGTCCTCCAGGACCTGTACCACCGCGACGTCGCGATCCACTTCCAGCACCAGGCCGTGCCGTCGTTCACCGGAATCGAGGACGATCGTGGCGAACTCGTCCCAGCCGACCCCGCTCACTCCCTGGACGAACAGGAGCGGACCGCGCAGGTCCCGCACTCCCGTGTACTCGACGGGCGCGACGCCGCTCATGCTGCCTCCTCGAGCCGGGCCAGCACGGTGTCGCGGGCGGCGGCGACCGGAGCGGTCTCGGCGGGGCCCGCCGTCTCGCGCGCCCGCAGCAGCGGGGTGAAGTCGACCGCTTCGACGGCATCTGCGGGGATGCCGGAGTCCACCAGTTCCAGGCACCGGTCGATGACCGTCAGTACGGCCTCCACCAGGGCCGCCGTCTTCGCCGGGGCGCTGTAGGCGTCCGCAGGGGACAGCGCGTTCTGCTGGACCGTGGCCTCGCGCAGCAGCCGTCCGGCGAGCACGCTGATCCGTTCCCGGGGCGGCAGCGCCGTGATGCCGACCAGTTCGACGAGATCGGCCAGCCGGTCGGCCTCGGCCAACTGCCGTGCCACCCGTCCACGCCGCTCGGACCACTGGGTGTCACCGGCCTGCGCATGGGCGGCGGCCAGCGTGGCGGCGTCCCGGGAGAAGGACTCCGACCAGGAGATGGCCGGATAGTGACGGGCGTAGGCGAGATCGCGGTCCAGGCTCCACAGGCAGCGCACGAAGCGCTCGGTGTGCGCGGTGACGGGCTCGGTGCGGTCACCGCCCGGTGGAGACACCGCGCCGATCACCGTGACCGAGCCGCTCGCGCCGCCGAGGGTGCGCACGGCGGCGGCCCGCTCGTAGAACGCGGCCAGTTGCGAGGCGAGCCCCGCCGGATAGCCCTCCTCGGCGGGGAGTTCGCCCATGCGGGAGGCGAACTCGCGCAGCGACTCCGCCCATCGGGAGGTCGAGTCGGCGATCAGCACGACGTCGAGGCCCATGTCGCGGAAGTACTCGGCGACCGTCGCGCCCGTGTGCACGCAGGCCTCGCGGGCCATCATCGGCATGTTGGAGGTGTTCGCGATCGTCACGGTCCGTTCGGCCAGACGGCCCCCGGTCCGCGGATCGGTCAGCTCCGCCAGCTCCTCGATGACGTCGGCCATCTCGTTGCCGCGCTCGCCGCAGCCGACGTAGACGATGACGTCGGCGTCGCACCACTTGGCGATCTGCTGCAGCAGCATGGTCTTGCCCGTGCCGAATCCGCCGGGCACGGCGACCGTGCTGCCCCGTGCCACGGGGAAGAGCAGGTCGACGGCCCGCTGCCCGGTGGTCAGGGGCACGTCCGCCGGCAACCGCCGGGCGACCGGTCGCGGTCTGCGCACCGGCCAGGACTGCTCCATACGCACCTCCTGGCCGCCCACCTCGGCCAGCACGGCGTCCGAAGGGTGATCACCCGCCGCCGCGATCCACGTCACCTCACCCGACAGGGCCGGGGGAACCAGGAGCCGCAGCGGCACGCCCGCGTCGATCTCCCCGAGGACGTCACCTGCGGCGACCGGCTCTCCCTCGGCCACTCGCGGTGCGAACGACCAGGCGCGACGATCCGGTTCACCCGTCATCGGTCCGCCTGCCGTGAGAAAGTCGCCGATGCCGGCCAGAGGACGCAGCAGCCCGTCGAACACGCCGCCGAGCAGATCCGGTGCCAGCCGCACCGACAGGGGACGGCCCTGGGGCTTTGCAGGGTGCCCGGGGGCCAGCCCGCCGGTGTACTCGTACGCCTCGACGCCGGCCGTGTCGCCGTGGATGGCGACCACCTCGCCCGGCAGCCGGGCGGCGCCCAGCAGGACCAGGTCGTGCATGGCCACCGTGGGTGGGCAGGTGATCTCCACGAGAGGGCCGGCGACCCGGAGGACCCGCGCGCCGTCCGCGCCCTCCGGCGCAGTGCCGGGCGTGATCCGCGCAAGCGTGCGCCTGTCCGACGAGTACGGCGAAGGGGTGCCGCAGGTGGTCATGCCGGCTCCCACAACGTCTCGGCCCGGACCCCCAGCCGGTCCAGGGCACGCTCGGCGAGGGCGTCCGCCGACAGGTCGACCCGGCGGCCGGGTACCTCGGCCGTCACCCCGCCCGTCGAGGCCGCGGTGACCCTCGCCCGCGGACCCAGCACTTCCCGTGCCGCAGCCGCGCAGCGCGACCGCAGAGACGGGTCCTTGGCGAACTCCTCTCGCACACCCGCCCGCACCGCGGCCCTCAGGGCCGCATGGACCTCGGCGCGGGCCGCGAGTTCCCCTGCCCAGGAGTCCTGGAGCGCTCGCACCCGTTCCCGAGCCGCGGCGGCGGCACCGTCGGCCCTCCCGAGGTCCCGGGCCCGTGTGAGCACGGCCTCGGCCGTGGCGCGGGCTGAGCGCAGGGTTTCGTTCGCGTCGGCGCGCGCCCGGTCCATGACCGCGTCGGCCGAGGCTCGCGCCGCGCGCAGCAGCTCTGCGCGGACGGGGGCCAGGGCGTCCACCGGCGCGGTCATCCGGGGATCACCACCGTCAGCGGCCGGGACGGGCCCGGCGCCGTCACCGCACCGCCCAGCGCTTCGGCGGCCTCGGCCGTGAGGATCACGAGGCCGACCGTGCGGGGCAACATCCGCCAGGCCCGGCGGACGGCGTCCGGATTCTCCGCGGCGAGCACGTCGACCCCCGCCAGCGCCAGACCGGACACGCTGGTCCTCGCGCCGATGGCGGCCACGGTAGCCATCGTCATGCCTTTCCGATCAGCAGGATGGCCACCACCAGCCCGTACACCGCGATGCCCTCCGCCAGACCGACGATCACCATGGCCCGGCCGAACATCTCCGGTCGCTCGCTCAGCGCGGCCAGCGCCGCGGCACCCGTGTAGGCGACGGCGATCGCGGCTCCTATGGACGCGCCGGCCACCGCGACGGCCGCCCCGATCAGCGCGGATCCGTTGATCCCACCGGATGCGGCCGGTGCCGAGGCTTGCGCCGGACCCGCCAACGCCGTGCCGAGGACGACGAGGGCGCCGCCCAGCAGGGCGAGGTTGGTGGCCAAAAGCCAGCGAAAGGCGTGTCTGGTCCGGCGCCGGCACAGCAGCCGGACGGCCCCGAGCACCGCGGCGAAGACCGGCAGGACGATCAGCCAGGTGAGCATGGGATCACCTTCGTAGCGGGATCGGCAGGCTCCGCCGGGGGAACGTGCCAGGGACGGAACGGTCGGCCCTCCCTCTCGAAGAGCCGGGAGAAGAGTTCGTAGAACTCCAGCCGCAGCGCCTGCACACCGGCCACCAGCGCTTCCAGGGCGAAGGAGACGGCCGTGCCCACGACGAACAGCAGGGCGGCGCCCACGACCCCGGCGGCACCACGGCCGGCCAGGCCGGTGGTACCGCGCCACACAAGGTCCGCGAGGGCGGCATGCGTGAGGCCGAAGGCGGCCAGCCGGGCGAACGACAGCGTGTTGGTGCCCGTCCGCACGACGACGTCGAACAGCCGCACCACCGTCTCGGCGAGTCCCGCCCCGCCGCCGGCAGTGGTCCGGAGCAGGCCGATCGCCACCAGCGCCAGCCCGGCGACGGCAAGAGTGGCTCCCGCGACGGCCGAAGCCGGCCGATGCAGGACAAGGCCCGCCGCGGCCAGCGCGAGACCCAGGTAGAACAGCAGCCCGGCACAGCCGGACGCCCCGTACAGCCCCGCGCCCCAGCCGCCCTCACGCACCCGGTTCACCGCCCCGGCGGCGTGTGCCAGGGCGAGCACCACAGCACCGAACAGCACGGCGGCGACGAGTAGACGGGCAGGCGTTTCCAGCGGGCTGAGCCACAGCACCGGAAGCAGCCCCGTCGGCCCGAAGAACTCGCCGTAGGCGGCCCCCGCCACCATGGAGGCGACGCCCGCACCCGCGAGGAACGGCCACATCCTGCGCAGCGGGGCCAACCGGGGCGGCCACCCCGAGCGCACCGCGACCGCGCCGAGCACCAGCAGCGCCCCGTGCCCCACGTCGCCGAACATGATCCCGAACATCGCGACATAGGCGAGGCCCGCGGGCCACGACGGATCGAGGTCCGCGTAGGCAGGGGTCCCGTACGTCGTCACCAGCGGGGTGAAGGAGGCGGTCCGGCCCGTTCGCAGCAGCGTCGGCGGATCGGTTCCACGCGGGGACGGCAGCGGCAGGAGCGCGCCTCCCGCAGCGGCCAGGCGTCCCGCGACACGGGGCACCTCGGCGGCCGGGCACCACCCGGCCAGGGCGGCCACCTCTCCTTGTCGTACCGCGCCCTGCGCGCGCTCCTCCAACTGGGCCTCGCCGGCCAACAGCGCAAGGTTCCCACGGCTTTCGAGCAGGTCGAGATCGGGCGAGGCGGGGGACAGGACTGCTGTCGAGGAGCCTTGGCGGCCGGCTGCCGCGCCCCGCCCCCGCAACCGCTGCAGCCGCACGGCCGCCGCCCCCGGAGCCGCCTCCTCGGCGCGGTCCAGCTCCACGCAGCCCTCCTCGGCGATCCGCACCAAAGCGTCCCGCAGGGCCGCCTGCGGCACGACGACCGCCACACGGCGCATCCGGACCGGAGTCAGTGCCTCAGACCACGGCATCGAACACGTCCCCCGGCCGGCCCCCGCGCGCCGCCGACTCCAGCGCCGCCCGCACCCGCCAGGCGTCCACGGACAGCCGCGCCACCGCACCGACGACCACCCGGGGCCCATACCGGCCCTCACGCACCAGCGCCGCGCCGTCGGCGTCCACTGTCCGCCACCAGCGGGCCTCGGCCCGCCACAGCTCACCCGGCTCGCCGATGTCGTGCAGGGCCCACGCCGCCGACGACGGCAGGCGCTCGCAGAACTCCTGGTACGTGGCGGCGGCCGTCGCGCGCCTCCCGAGCAGCCGCGCCGCGTCGTGCAGTACGGGCTCCGGAAGCGAGCGGTGGTGTACGAAGAGCTCGCGTGCCGCCAGCAGGGCAGCGCGTCCCCGGGCCCAGCGGCGCGCCGGCTGTACGGCGAGGGCGGTGCGCCGCGCGGCGGCCATCCGCATGCCGGTGATCAGCGCCCACGGCGTGTCGCCGCCGGGGTCCCCCCAAGGGGAGGCGGCGAGCGCCGCCCGCGTTTCGGCCGGTGTGCGGGCGGGCTCCAGATGCCGCCAGGCGGTCTCCAGCGCGCCGAGCCGATAGGGCTGCGCGGCCTGCGCGTGCCGAACGCCGGCAGCGGGCAGCCGGGAGGCCACGTTGGCGATCTCGAACCCGGCGGCGAGCGGAACCAGCAGGCGTGCGCCGCTCCTGGGCAGCCAGCCGGCCAGTACCCGCAGGTGCCACAGCAGGGTGGCGGACACCGCCCGCTGGGCATGGCGCAGGTCCGCCGCCGTCCGCGTGTGCCGTGCGTAGGGCGTGGTCGCCAGGCGTTGCAGAGCGTCGTCGAGCGTGGGACCACGCGCGATCTGCCGTGCCCCGTCGGCGCCCGGACATCGGCCGACGAGGGCCTTTGCGCGCACCGCTCCTGCAACCCAGCCGGCACTCATGGCGGTTCCCCGGCGGTCAGGCGCAGGGCGTCGGCTACGGCGAGATCCACCAGGTGAGGCATGCGCTCCCGGGCCCGCCCGCGGATCACCGAGGCAGTTCGGTCTCCGGCAGCGCGGAGGGCCTCCGTCTCCTGCCGTGCCTCTTGCAGGAGGGGTTCCGAGGCCTGTCGGCGAACCTCGGGAGCACGTTCCCGCGCGGCATCCACCAGGTGTGCCGCCTCGCGCGCGGCGTTCTGCCGCAGGGCCTCGGCCTCCTGCTCAGCGGCGGCCCGGATCAGCGCCGCCGCCTGCTGAACGTCTGCCAGCCGGGCGAGGGCGGGCTCCAGTTCCGCGGCGCGCTCCGCCGTACGATCGGCGGGCACACCGGTGGCCGACGCTCCCGGTGTGCCCGCCGGACGGAACCGTTCCAGGAAGTCCCGCAAGCTCATCGGTGGCCTCCTGCCAGTCGGTTGCTCCTTCAGTCTCACCGTTACCGTCGCGGCCCGCACCGGATAGGGCCGTCACGCCGTCCCGCCAGGGCCGTTCGGCTCTTGGCACGGGCAGCATGGTCGAAAGACTGGGACGGTAGGCAACTCGACGGAGCCAGGAGGCCGCCGTGAACGAGCACGAGAACTTCTCCGCGGAGGCCGAAGCCCGGCGGGATGTGCCCTCGGGCTCCTGGAGTCCCGGCGAAACAGCACGGCAGGACACGCTGCTTCGCTACCTGGGTGCTGTGGTCACCGCCGCGGCCAGGCATGCGGGCACAGCAGCGCAGGCGCCGACAACTCCACCGAGCGACACGGCCCGGCCCGCGCCTCCGTCGCTCAGGCCACAGCCCGCCTTCCCGCCGGGACCGGCACTGCCCCTGGTGCGGGACGTGATGGACGTGCCTGCGGCCTCCCTGCGCGAGGACCTGCCGTACCGCGACATCGCCCGCGCGCTGGCGCGCGAGCACGCTGGCGCGCTCCCGGTGGTGGATGCCGAGGACCATGTGGTCGGCGTCGTCTCGGAGTCCGACCTGTTGGCCAAGGTCGCCTTCGAGGCATCCGGTCACCGGCCCGGCCGTATCGGCAGGCTGCGTGAGCGCCGGATCCACAGCAAGGCCCGTGGCGACCGGGCGGCCGACCTCATGACAAGTCCGGCGATCACGGTCCTCCCGGGCGCGACCGTTGCCGAGGCGGCCTGGCTGGCCGCGCTGTCACGGCTGAAGCGGATGCCCGTCACCGACCGCGACGGCCGCCTGGTGGGGGTGGTGCGCCGTGATGCGCTGCTGCAGTCGCTCATCAGGGACGACTCCGGCATCCGGACGGACGTCGAGGCAATGATCGCCGCGTGCTGTCCACCGGGTGAGCGGGAAAACGTCCAGGTGGCCGTGCACGACGGCATCGTGGAGCTGACCGGGCGGATGCCCTCGGCGACGGTGGCCCGGCTGGTGGCGGAGATTGAAGGGATGACCGACGTGGTCGAGGTGAAGAACCTGCTCACCGCCGACTGACCCGGACGCCCTCAGCCCGAAGGACGATCCTCCGTTCTCGGAGAGCTGTGCGGGCCGACTTCGTGCTGGTCACGTGGGTTGTGGGGTCAACCTCGGCCGATCGGCGCGAGAATGCGACCACGGGCACGTGCGGGCGCGGGCGAGAGTGCGTCCGGCGGCGTCCGCCTCGCCGGCCACACTGCCGGACGTCCCAGACCTCGATCGTCGCCCGACGGCGCAGGACGCGCCAGGGACCGTCCGGCGCCAGCCGCCCGGCAACGGTATCCGCGCCGGCTACTGCGTGCGGCTGTCAGGCGCGAAGTCGAATCCCACGTCCACCACCCCTTCCACGGCCCTGACCAGCCGTGCCGCGACGGGCACCACGGCGGTGTCGCGGACCCGCCCGGTGAGCGTCACCACACCGTCGTGCACCTCCACCTGGACGCTCGACGACGGCGGCGGGAAGAGGTACGAGGCGATGTCGCGCCGTACCTCCTCGGCGATGTCCTCGTCGTCGCGGAGGAAGACCTTGAGCAGGTCGGCCCGGCTGACGACGCCCGCCAGCAGCCCGGCTTCGTCCACCACCGGCAGCCTCTTGACCCCTTCCCGCGCCATGATGCGCGCGGCCTCGGCGAGTGTGGCGGCGGCCCGTACCGTGACGGCGGGGGAGGACATCAAATCTCCGGCGGTGAGGGCGGCGGCCTTGGCCTCGACACCGGGTTGATGCCGTTGCAGAGGGCCCGCGTCGGGGTCGTCGCGGAGCTCCTCCTTGGGCAGCAGGTCGGCTTCGGAGACGACGCCGACCACCCGGCCCTCACCCTCGATCACGGGCAGGGCGCTGACCTGCCAGTCCTGCATCATGTGCACGATTTCCTTGAAGGGGGCCCGTCGGCCGACGGCGGCGACCGTCTGGGTCATGACGTCGCTGACGATGTGCGGGGTGCCGTACATGATGACTCCACAAGGGCCTCGATGGGTGTCGGGCTTCCCTCCAGGGTGTGCCGGAAGGGCGGCGGCGGGCCAGGGGCCGCCCGGCCTCTGCACGGCCCGTCCGGCCACCGCATCGCGGAGGGTCGGTCGGTCCCCGGACGGGACGTGTGGCCCCTGATGCGGCCGGCGAGCCGGCGCCACGCTGATGAGGGAACCCTCGCACCGGGAGGTGGACGCCATGTCCCGCACCGTCACCGTCGGTCTCGACGACACGCCCGAAGGCCGGGCCGCAGCCGAGTGGGCGGCTCGCGAAGCGCTGCTGCGCAATCTGCCCCTGAAGATCGTGCATGTCCAGGAGCCGACGCCCCGGTACGCGGCCCGGACCCCGCTGCTGGACCTCGAGCGTTACCAGCGCTGGGCCCAGCAGTTGACGCACGAGATGGCGGACGGCATTCGGCTTCGTCACCCGGGCATCGAAGTGATCACCGAGCAGCTGACGGGGACCGTGGCCGATGTCCTGTGCGAGGCGGCGGGCTTCGCCGAACTGCTGGTGCTGGGCTCGCGGGCGCTCACTGGACTGCACGGGTTCATGGTCGGCTCGGTGAGCCTGGGTGTCGTCGCCCGCGCCGAGCGCCCCGTGGTGCTCGTTCGGGCGCAGGAGCTGGCCGTCGACGAGCACAGGCTGGACCCGGCGGGCGTGCCGTCCGCTGCGGCGCCGTTCCGTCCCGTCGTGCTGGGCCTCGACATCGATCGACCGGACGACACGCTGCTGGAATTCGCCTTCGACGCGGCCGCTCGGCGGAAGGCCGCACTACGGGCCGTCCACGCCTGGCCCGAACCGCCCACGTCCTTCTACCGCTTCCCCGGTGACGCCGAACTCTACGACACGCTCCAGCGCGGACAGGCCTCCTTGCTGAGCAAGGTGCTGCGCCCCTGGCGCCAGAAGTTCCCGGACGTCGAGGTCATCGAGGTGAGCCGGTGCGGAAGCACACCGCAGGTCCTCGCCGACGAGTCCCGTGACGCCTCCCTGGTGGTCGTCGGCCGGCGCATCCGCACCGGCTTCTTCGGTGCCCACATCGGCCATGTCACGCATGCGGCCATACACCACATCACCGCCCCCGTCGCGGTCGTCGCGCACAGCTGAGCCGCCCCGAGGAGGAAAGCCCATGAATGCAGCGGCCGCACAGGTCCACGGCGCCCCCGCGGACCTCCCGATCGTCGTCGGCGTCGACGGCTCGGAGCCGAGCCTGAGGGCCGTGGAGTGGGCCGCCGACGAGGCAGCCCTGCGCGGAGCTTCACTCCGGCTGGTCTACGCCTCGCTCTGGGAGCGCTACGAGGGCGCTTCCCTCGCCCACGACCTCGGCAAGCCGGCGGAGGAGGTGAGGGCCCAGGACATCGTCGAGACGGCCGAGGTGCGTGCCCGCATCCGGCAGCCCGGCGTGAAGATCACGACCGACATCCTGCCCGAGGAACCGGAGTACGGCCTGATGCGGGAGAGTTGCGGCGCCGCCGCGATGGTCCTGGGCTGTCGTGGCCGCAGCGGTGTGACCGAGACGCTCCTCGGCTCCGTGAGTGTCACGGTGGCCGGGCGCGCGCACTGCCCGGTGATCGTGCTGCGCGGAAGCCATGACAATCAAGCCCGCTCGGGCAGACACGGTCGCATCGTCCTGGGGGTGGGCGAGAAGCCGACGCACTCGGCCGCCGTACGGTTCGCGGTCCAGGAGGCCCTGCTGCGCGGGGTCCCGCTGGAGGCTGTGCGGGCCTGGCGCCGTCCCCTGCACGAGCCCCGCGCGCACCCGCTGATCACCGGAGCACCGGCCCACCTGCACGAGCGGCAAGCCGCCGAAACGGTGGAGGAGGCGCTGCGGGACATCCCGGCCGGCCTGCGGGTGCACCGCCGTACGATCGAGGGCTTCGCCCGCGACGCCCTGCTGGCGGTGTCCCGCGAAGCCGATCTGCTGGTCGTCGGGGCCCGCCGCCGCCCGGGTCGCTTCGGGCTGCAACTGGGCCGCGTCGCCCACGGGGTGCTGCATCACGCGGCCTGCCCGGTGGCCGTGGTACCGGAGCCGGAGTGACCGGCCGGGCGGCCGTCACGGCACCATCCGGGACGACCGACGGGCCTGGCTTGAAGCGGGCGCACGGCGACCTCGACAGCACAGCCCTCGGGCGGCGGACCTCGATCGTCCCTCGGTCGCTGAGGTCGTCCGTCAGGACGCCTTCTTCCACGACGCCTTCTTCGTCACGTGTGGGACGTGTGGGCCGGTACTGCGCGGGCGGGCCTGCGTGGGCCCGGTCGGCCACGCCAGCGCCCGCGTGATGTCGGCGAGCGTGATGATGCCGACGAGGCGTCCCTCGTCCAGGACCACCGCACGGCGTACCGGGCTCGACTGCAGCCGGGGCAGGAGGTCGAGCACCGGCTCGTCGGGCGCGGCGGTCACGATGTCGTCGACAGGACGCATCACCTCGCCGACCGTCGTGCCGGGACGCGCCTGGGCCGGCGTCGTCTCGACGCGCCGCACCGTGAGCAGACCGACCACCGAGCCGTCGGCCGCCAGCACGGGGAAGGCCGAGTGGCGGTAGCGGCCGAAGGGACCCTCGGCCAGGAAGTCGGCGAGTGTCGCCGTGTCCCGAACCGTGACCGGGTTCGGGGTCATGACGCGGCTGACCGGGACGCCGCCCAGCGCGTTGCGCATCTCGGCCTGCCGGACCTCGGCGGTCGCCGCGCTGACCAGGAACCAGCCGATCAGCGCGGGCCACAGGCCGGACAGACTGTGCCCGAACACCACGGTGGCGAAGCCGGTCAGCACCATGAACCAGCCCAGCGCCCGGCCCGCCGCGGAGGCGCCGCGGGTGGCCCGCAGCCGGTCGCCGGTGCGATGCCACAGATACGCACGCAACAGCCGCCCCCCGTCGAGCGGGGCGGCGGGCAGCGCGTTGAAGACGGCCAGCAGGATGTTGATCGCCGACAGCCAGATGACTCCCTCGACCACGAGCCCGGACGCGTGCAGCGCGTCCAGCCCGGCGGCAACGCCCGCGAGCACACCGCCGACCAGCAGACTGGTGAGCGGACCCACGCCGGCGATGCGCAGCTCCGCGGCCGGGGTCGCGGCTTCGCTGTGCAGACGCGCGGCGCCGCCCAGCATCCACAGGGTGATCCCGTCGACCCGCACGCCGTTGCGGCGGGCGACGAGAGCGTGGGCCAGCTCGTGCGCCAGCAGCGAGGCGAGGAAGACGACCGCGGTCAGCAGGGCCAGAGCCCAGTACTGCACGGCGGAGTGGCCCGGATGGGCGGCGGGGAACTCGCCGCGCGCCAGAGCGACCGTCACCAGGACGACGATGACCAGGACGCTCCAGTTCACGCCGACCCGCACGCCGGCGATCCGACCGAGGGACAGCGTCTCGTTCATGAACCTCGCCTCATCCTCCCGCGTGCCCACCGCCGTACCCACTGAAGCCCGCCGTACCCACTGAAGCCCGCCTGCCCCACTGAAGCCTGCCGTGCCCGCCGAAGGCCGCCGTGCCCGCTCGGGCGGTGCGATGGGGGTGTGCGGCTGCCGGGATACGGTTCAGCCCGTCCTCGGGCCCCACTGCGGGCCCACCAGATCCCACTCCCGGTCCCATCGGGCCATGCGACGCCGGTCGAGCCGTGCTCGCGCGAAGGCGCCCGCGCCGAGGACCGGAGCCGCGACGGCGAGGACTGCCGAGACACCGAAGAGGGCGGCTTCGACGTGCCCTTCGACACGGCCCGTCGGCGGCGAGAGTGTGAGCCGGCCCCGGTCGTCGAGCCAGACGGTCACCGGGGCCCCGGCCTTGAGGCCCCCGTCGACCAGAGTCCGCCCGGTACGAGGGGTGCCGTCGGGAGCCGTCCACCGCACCGACCCCTGGACACGGCCGTCGGTCGACCAGGCCCCGCTGATGCCGTGCGGTGCGTCGGCGGCCAGGACGGCTCGAACGGTGTGCCTATGGGCTCGCTGCTGTGCGAACTCGTGCTCGGCGCTGCGGGCCGTCACCAGTCCGGCGAAGGCGCCGGCAACGGCGACCACCACCCAGACCGTCAGGACCACCCAGGCCTCGACGACGTCCTCGTGCCGCCGCAGCGGGTTGCTCCGCCAGCGCCACAGCCGCTTCATGGTGCTCATCTCGGAACCCCTCCTGGTCGTGCTGTCCCTTCGACGGTGACTCCGGTGGGGCTGTGCCCACAGGGGCCGACAGGGCTCGGCGGCAGGCCGCGCGGACCCGGATCATCCGCGGGCAGGGCCCATTGGTCCCCATCCGGCTCCCGAGGACGCTCCGGAAGACGGAAGCCCTGGCCCTGCCGCGGACGGCCGCGGGCGGCCGGCCGCCGACCGGGCAGTTGGTCACCCACACCTTCCCCCTCACCCCGTTGTCCTCCCCGCGCCACCCGCCTCGGTGAGGAGGACACCCGTGACCAGCTCGGGGCGGATGCGGACCGCCTGGTCCACAGCTTCCAGCGGTGCCCAGGGCTGCAGCAGCCCACGGATACGCCCCAGTTCGGCAGGGTCGGTCACCAGCTGGGCATAGCCCGTGACGACCACGCTCCAGCCGAGGTGGGTGTCCGGATCGATGACGTCGGCCTCGTACGCGACGACGACGCCGGCGCCGTCGCCCAGCTGCGCATGAGACGTCAGCGCGGCACCCTCGTGGGTACGGATGACGATGTCGCCGTCGTCCAGGACGTGGTTGACCGGGCGGACGGTGGGAAGGGCCTGCCGGGTGAAGACGATCCGTCCCAGCGACACGCTGCCCAGCAACCGCATCGCCTCGGCGTGGTCGAGGTTGATGCGTCGATGTGCGCGCATCTCACTGGATGCCATGACGCGCTTCCTTCCGCTGCCCGTCGTGTCCGTGCCGATGAGGGGCCGGGGTCCCGTCATCTGCTGTCACTGGTGTCCGTGTCCACCAGCGCTGCCCTGCCCGCCTCGAGCCGGGCCACCGGGACCCGGAACGGCGAGCAGGAGACGTAGTCCAGGCCGGCCGCGTGGAAGAAGTGGATCGACTCCGGGTCGCCCCCGTGCTCTCCGCAGACGCCGGTCACCAGGCCGGGTCGGGCCGCACGCCCCTCCTCGACGGCCATCCGGACCAGCCGGCCCACCCCGTCGCGGTCGAGCGTCTCGAAGGGCGAGGCCGCGAAGACGCCCTTGTCCAGGTAGGCAGAGAAGAACGCGGCCTCCACGTCGTCCCTGGAGAAGCCCCATGTGGTCTGGGTGAGGTCGTTGGTTCCGAAGGAGAAGAACTCAGCCTCCTCGGCGATCCGGCCGGCCGTGAGCGCCGCTCGGGGCAGTTCGATCATCGTGCCGACGGGACAGTGGACCGGGGTGCCGCTCTCCTCACCGACCTCGGTCAGGACGCGGACCACCTCCTCGCGGGCGAGCCGCAGTTCGTCGACGGCGCCGACGAGCGGCACCATGATCTCCGCGTGGGGAGATCCGCCCGCTCGGGTACGCTCGACGACCGCTTCGGCGATCGCCCGGACCTGCATGGCAACCAGGCCCGGAACCACCAGACCGAGCCGCACGCCACGCAGGCCGAGCATCGGGTTCTCCTCGTGCATCCGGTTCACCGCTGCCAGCAACTCCACGTGATGCGCGTCCGGCTGTTGCCCCCTGGCCTCGGCGGCGGCGATGCGGACGGCCAGGTCGGTGCGGTCGGGCAGGAACTCGTGCAGCGGCGGGTCGAGCAGGCGGATGGTGACCGGCAAGCCGTCCATCGCCTCCAGAATGCCCGTGAAGTCCTGCCGCTGGAGGGGCAGCAGCGCCCCCAGTGCCCGGTCGCGGTCGGCATCCGTACGAGCGAGGATCATCTCCTCGACCATCTTGCGCCGCTCACCGAGGAACATGTGCTCGGTGCGGCACAGCCCAATGCCCTGGGCTCCGAACTTCCGTGCACGGGCGGCGTCTTCGGGCGTGTCGGCGTTGGCGCGCACCTCCAGCCGCCGTACCGAGTCGGCGTGGTCCAGCGCCCGGGCGACCGCGGAGACCACGCTGTCGGCCTGCTCACCGCGCTCCAGGTAGCGCATGGTCGCCGACGCGACCAGGGGGACCGCCCCGAGGTACACCTCGCCGGTGGAACCGTCGACCGAGAGGACGGTGCCCTCTTCGACGACGCTGCCGTCCCGGGCGGTGAAACGCCGTGCGGCCGCGTTCACGGTGATGTCCTGCGCCCCGCACACGCACACCTTGCCCATGCCCCGGGCGACGACGGCCGCGTGGCTGGTCTTGCCCCCACGGCCGGTCAGCACCGCCTGCGCGGCCACCATCCCGGGCAGATCGTCGGGCGTCGTCTCTTCACGGACGAGCACCACCTTCTCGCCGGCCGTGGCACGTCGTACGGCCTCCGCGGAGTCGAACACGGCCGCGCCCACCGCGGCGCCCGGCGAGGCCGGGACACCACGGGCAAGCGTCTCACCGGTGGCGGTGGTGTCGAAACGCGGGAACATCAGCCGGGCCAGGCCCTCTCCGCTGACCCGCGCCAGGCCCTCGTCGGAGCTGATGAGACCTTCCTGCACCAGTTCGGTGGCGATGGCGAAGGCGGCCTCGGCAGTGCGCTTGCCCACCCGGGTCTGCAGCATCCACAGCGTTCCGCGCTCGATGGTGAACTCGATGTCGCACAGGTCGCGGTAATGCCGCTCCAACGTCTGCGCGTGATCACGCAGCTGCCGGTACGAGCGCGGGTCCAGCCGTTCCAGCTCGGCCAACGGTACGGCGTCCCGCCCGCCCGACACGACGTCCTCGCCCTGGGCGTTCGGCAGGTAGTCGCCGTACAGGCCGGGGCGTCCGGTGGCCGGGTCACGGGTGAAGGCGACGCCGCTGCCCGAGTCGGGGCCGAGGTTGCCGAACACCATGCGCTGCACGGTGACCGCCGTTCCCAGGTCGTCGGGGATGTGCTCGCGCCGCCGATACAGCACGGCGCGTTCGGCGTTCCAGGAGCGGAACACGGCGAGGATCGCCTGCTGGAGCTGCTGGGCGGGGGACTGGGGGAAGTCGCGGCCGGTCTCGTCCCGGATCAGCCTCTTGAACGTGTCCACCAGCCATGCGAGGTCGCTCGCGTCGAGATGGAGGTCGTCGGGGGCCTGGCGGGCGTCCTTGAGCAGCGTCATGGCCTCCTCGAACAGGGCCGGATCGACTCCGTACACCGTGCTGCCGAACATCTGGATGAGCCGGCGGTAGCAGTCCCAGGCGAAGCGCTCGCTGCCGGACACCTTGGCCAGGCCGAGCACGGAGTCGTCGTTGAGCCCGATGTCGAGAACCGTCTCCATCATGCCGGGCATCGAGAAGCGCGCCCCGGAGCGGACGGACACCAGAAGCGGGTCGTCCCCCTGCCCGAGCAGCCGCCCGGCGCCCGTCTCCAGCGCTGACAGATGCCGGGAGACCTCCGCGGACATGCCGTCCGGTTCCTCGCCCGTGGCCAGAAACGCGCGGCAGGCCTCGGTGGAGACGATGAACCCCGGCGGTACCGGCAGCCCCAGCCGGGTCATCTCGGCCAGGTTCGCGCCCTTGCCGCCGAGCAGACCGGCGAGGTCACGGCCACCGTCCTGGAAGTCGTACACATAGCGGACCATGTCGCCACTCCTCGGCTCCGAGCTCGCGGTATGTCCCAGCCTGTAGGGGAGCCGCGCGCAGGGGCAGGTGCCCTCCGTCCCGCGAGGTGGGCCGACCGGCCCAGAGTCCTGAGAGGGCGACCCGTTCCGGTGCCGGGATGCCGGGAGACGGCCCTCACCAGGGGTGCGGCCTCGCAGCATGTGCCGACGGAGGCCGGTTGTCCGGCAGCGACCACGCCGGGACCCGGAAACGGATCGCGGAGCGGGCACGCGGGAACATGGGGTCGGCCCTGGCGGAGCCCCGACGGAGGCGGCGCCACACTGCGCCGGCGGGTGCCCCTGCCCGGCACACGGTATGGCGGCCCTCCCCAGGAGTGGAGGCGGAGCCCGCCATGCGGCGTGGGCCGGCGACTCGGGCAGGTGGGCCAGGGGACGGGCCACTCGGCCCCTGTCCCTCGCCCGCCCGCCGGCGCAGCCTGAAGATGTCGCAGAAGGCACCCAGCCCCTGGAGGACGCCATGCCCGGCACTCCCACCGTCGTGAACGACGTGATGACCCGCAGGGTCGTCGCCCTGCGTACGGGGGCGGCCTTCAAGGACATCGTGCGAACCATGCAGGAGTGGCACGTCAGCGCCCTCCCGGTGCTGGACGACGGCGGCCACGTCGTCGGCGTCGTCTCCGAGGCCGATCTGCTGCCCAAGCAGGAGTACAGCGAGGGCGAGGTAGTCCGGTACGGACGGGCGCAGCACCTCGCCGAGGTCCGCAAGGCGGACGCGGTGACCGCCGGCGAGCTGATGACCGCCCCGGCTGTCGCTGTGACGCCCGACGCCACCCTCGCCTGCGCCGCGCGAGCCATGGCGCGCAGAAGGGTCAAGCGACTGCCGGTGGTAGCCGCGGACGGCACCCTGCTGGGCATCGTCAGCCGGTCCGACCTGCTGAAGGTCTTCCTGCGGGACGATCCGGCCATCGCCGAGGACGTCCGCCGCGAGGTCGTCGAACGGCTCTTCGGCGACGCTGAAGCGATCCGGACCGAGGTGCGCGACGGCGTCGTGACCCTCACCGGCCACGTTCGCGACACCGCCCTGATCCCGCTCGCCGCCCGCCTCGCGCGAGCCGTCGCGGGCGTGGTGGACGTGCACTGCGCGCTCAGCGGCCGCCCTCGCCATCCGGACCTCGACCCGGACCTGCCGGACCCGCAACGGTCGGCACCTGCCTGACGGAGGCCGACTGGCATCGCGAGCAGACGGCCGGCCTCGGCCGGACGAGGATTTTCCTGCGACCCCTCCCGTGTCCCCTGCGGGGCCCGTGTCCCCTGCGGGGCAGGCTCGCCGTCGGTGCAGACGGACCGTACCGGCCGGATCGTCTGCTCAGCTCGTGCGCCGTCCCGAGGCCGGGGCGCTGACGTGCCCTCCTCCCTCTTCCCGCCGGCGTCACCCGGTGTCGGCGACCGCAAGCCGGCAGTCCACGCCCACAACACCTTCCACACCACGGACCAGGCGCGCGGCCAGCGGAATCCGTTCGGGGTCCCCGACGCGCCCCGTGAGGGTCGCGACGCCGTCCTTGACGATCACATGTACGGGCTCGACCGGGGCCGGGAAGAGCACGTCGACGATGTCACGCCGGATCTCGTCCGCCAGGTCGTTGTCGGGACGCAGGAACACCTTCAGCAGGTCCCCCCGGCTGACCACGCCTTCGAGGATGCCCTCGGCGCTCACCACGGGCAGCCGTTTGACATGCCGCACGGCCATGATCCGAGCCGCCTCGGCGAGCGTGGCGTCGCCGTGGACGGTGACGGCCGGGGTGCTCATCACCTCCTCGGCGGACACCGCCCCCGCCTTGGCCAGGTCGGACAGCCGACGCAACTGGGTGAAGCGGTCCGGGTCGCTGTCCCGGAACTCCTCCTTCGGCAGCAGGTCGGCCTCGGAGACCACACCGATCACCCGCCCGTCGGCCTCCAGCACGGGAAGGGCACTGACCTTCCACTCCTCCAGGCGTTCGACGATGTCCTTGAACCGGGCGTCGCGGCCCACCGCGACGACACCATGCGTCATCACGTCACGGACCCGGTGCGGGCTGCTCTTCATGCCTTCCTCCCCAGGTGGTTCGCCGGACCGGGCGGCGGCGCTCACAACAGGTCACCACTGCCGTAAGGGGCGTACAGGTCGAGCAGCCGGACCCGGGTGGCGTGTAGCCGCTGGGCGACCACACGTCCCACCCACACCGCCACGGCCCGTCCGAACGCGGCGTCCGCGGCGCACATCCCGCGCACCGTCTCGGCGTCGAACTCCCAGGCCCGAACCGGCGTCATGGCCTCGGCGCCCAGGTGCCAGAAGTACGGGGGGAAGTGCCAGGACCAGCCGACCAGTTCGCCATGTCCGAGTGATTCGACGACGGCCGGCCGGCGACCGGGCACATGCAGATCGAGGGCGACGGTTCCGGTGCGTACGATCCAGAAGCGGTCGGCGTGCCGGCCCTCCTCGAACAGGCGCGTTCCGGCTTCGAAGGAAACCTCGCGGGCGAGGCGCATCAGCCGTTCGCGGTGCACGGGCTCGAGCGCCGTGTTCATGGTGGTTGCGGAGGTCATCGCACCGGCTCCCTTCGTGGAGTGTCGATCCCAGCGTGCGCGACCCCGGGAGCCGGCACCACGGGCCGCCCGGACCCGGAGGTGGGCCCTTCGGCTCATACCGCCCGGGAGACGCCGGTTTGGTGCCTGGGAGGTGGAAGTCGGCCGCCCGGTCATCAGGTGAGGGTGCCGTACCGGTCGGTTACCGCATCGCCGCTCATGACGTCGCCGACGTTCGTGGGCTTCGCGGCCGTCCTCCCTTTCGACGGGCGTGACAGCGTCGGCGCAGTCAGCGCAGTCGGCGCAGGTACGGGTCGTAGGGACGGCGCGGGACCAGTCGTACCCGGGCGTCGAGGGTGGTGACGCCGTGGGGTCCTGCCAGTACGGGGTTGAGGTCGGCCTCGGCGAGCTGCGGAAGGTCCGTGGCCATCCGGGAGAGGCGGTGCAGGAGCCGCTCCAGGGCGCCGAGATCCGCGGCAGGGCTGCCGGCATAGCCGAACAGCAGGGGAGAGCAGCGCGGGGAGGTGAGAAGGTCGTGCACGTCCACGTCGGTCAGCGGCGCGAGCCGGGCGGCATGGTCGGCGAGCAGTTCGGTCGCGGTACCGCCGAGGCCGAACACCACCAGCGGACCGAAGACCTCGTCCTGGACGACACCGGCGAACAGCTCGGTGCCACGCTCGGCGAGCGGCTGGACGACCACACCGGTCATCCGGTCGCCGAACCGCGCGACGAGATCCCGATGGGCGGCCCTGACCTGGGAGGCGTTGCGCAGGTCGAGGTAGAGGGCACGCTGCTCGCTCTTGTGCACCAGACCCGGCCAGTACGCCTTCATGACCACGCCCCCGTCAGGACCCCGGAGCCGCTCGGCTGCGGCAACCGCCTCCGCCTCGTCCCGCGCCCACGCCCACGGGATCTGTGGAATTCCGTAGCAGCCCAGCAGCGCTGCCGTGGTCCGAGGGTCGAGCCAGCCGCCCTCCGGATGGGACTCGAGGTAGGCGGTGACCAGGCCCTTCGCGCGTGCGGTCTCCACGTCCGGCATCCGGGGCACGGTGCCCGGCTGCCGGGCGAGCCAGTCGGCGCGCGCCGCGGCGTGGGCCAGGGCGCGGGCGGCGTCCTCGGCGTCGGAGTACGCGGGCAGGGTGCCGCTGCCCGCGGTCGGCAGCAACTCGACGCGGGCCGCCTGCGCGGGCAGCACCGCCACGACCGGGCGGTCGAGCGGTCCGGGGGCCGAGGTCAGCGCGCGAACCAGGTCCTCTCCGGTGGCCGTGGCGACCGCCGTGGGGACCAAGCTCACCAGGACTGCGTCGTGAGCGCCGCGCCGGGCCAGAAGGCTGACGCATGCCTGCAGTTGTTCCTCGCCGGCGGTCGCCGTGACGTCCACGGGGTTGGTCGCGGCGGCGCCGTCGGGCAGCAGGGCGAGAAGTTCGGCCACCGCGTCGGCGGCGAGGGGCGGGACCGCCAGTCCCGCGTCCACGCACGCGTCGGCGGCCAGGACGCCGACCCCGCCCGCGTTGCTGACGACGGCGACCTTCGTACCGTGGGGGAGCGGCTGGGCGTGCAACAGAGCGGCGGTGTCGAGCAGTTCACCGATCGTGCGGGTGGCGGTGACGCCGGCCTGCGTGAACAGGGCCTGGCGCGTCATGGTCGGGGTGGCCGCAGCCGCGGTGTGCGACGCGGCGGCCCGCCGCCCGGCGTCGGACCGGCCGACGTCCACGGTCAGCACCGGCATGGCCCTGGCCACCCGGCGGGCCGTGCGCGAGAAGGCGCGCGGATTGCCGAACGACTCCAGATGCAGCAGCGCCAGGTCGGTGCGCCCGTCGCTCTCCCACCACTGGAGCATGTCGTTGCCGCTGACGTCGTACTTGTCGCCGAGCGAGACAAAGGTCGACACTCCGATGCCGAGCCGGGCCATCCCGTCCAGCAGCGCGATGCCGACACCGCCGGACTGCACGGCGACCCCGGCGGTGCCGGGTCCGGGGTGCCGGGCGGCGAAGGTGGCGTCCAGGTGGACGTCGTCCTCGGTGTTCGCCAGACCCAGGCAGTTCGGGCCGGCCAGCCGCATGCCGTGGCGTCGGCACGCCTGCATCAGCGCACTGCTCTCATGCGCGTCCAGGCCCGCGGACAGCACAAGCAGGGCGCGCACGCCGGCCCTCCCGCACTCTTCGGCCACATCGGGGACGGCTGCGGCCGGTACGGCGATCACGGCCAGGTCCGGCACCTGCGGCAGGTCGGCGACGCGCCGGTAGGCATGTACCCCGGCGATCGCGGCGGCCTCGGGATGCACGGCGAACAGCCGGCCGGCGTAGGAACCGTTCTGAATGTTCCGCAGGACGGCGCGCCCGACCGATCCCGGCCTGCGGCCGGCGCCGATCACGGCGACCGCCCGGGGCCGCAGCAACGGCTGCAGGCTGGTGACGTCGGCGACCCGGCCGCGGGCCTCGACCGCGTTCAGGTAGGTCTCGTCCTCGGTGAGTTCGACCGCGCAGTGCACCTCCGGTCCGTCGAAGCGGCGGGTGACGCGCAACCCGAGATCATGAAAGACCTTCAGTACATCGTGATTCTCGGCCAGGGCATCGGCGCTGAACCGGGTGACGCCCGCCGTACGCGCGGCGTCCGCGAGATGCTCCAGCAGGAGGGTGGCCACACCGCGGTGATGCCAGCCCTCGGCCACGGCCACCGCGATCTCCGCCGTGTCGCCGTCCGGCAGGACCTCGTACTCGGCGAGCCCGACAAGCCGTCCACCGCATTCCGCGGCCAGCGCGCGGTATCCGGGGCGTTCGCCGCTGGCCACCCGCTCGGCGGCCTGCCGGGCGGAGGAGGGGCTGACGGAGAAGAACCGCAACCGCAGGTTCTGCGGGGACATCTCCTCGTACAGCCGCCGCACCGCCTCCCGGTCCGCCGGACCCGCCCGCCGTATGCGGACCGTGGTCCCGTCGGCCAGCAGGGCATGCACCGGGGCGTCCTGGATGCTGGTCATCACGAGCCCTCCCTCCGGGCGGTCCCGCGTCCAGCGTCCGGCGGCGCGTGCCGGCTGCACAGGGGCTGACCGGGCACCGGGTGGGCCGAACGGCCCTCGGCGTGCTCACACCGCCGGTGAGGCGCCGTCGGCAGTGCGGTTGCGCCGAGCGAGGCGAGAGCGCCCCGGACCATGGTCATCACCACCGCCGCCAACGTCGACGACGTCACCCGGACCCTGGCACCGGCTGACGGGACCCGGTGGGCAGCTCCGTCTCGGAGGTCGTTGACCTGGGGTGTCACGACGACCGTTGGCTGATCGGTCCGGAGCATCGTGAGGGGTCGGGATATTCGTTGGCCGCCGGATGCCGATGGTGGTCATACTGCCGCGATGGATCCGGTGACTCTTGAGACCGACCGTCTGGTGTTGCGGGCCTTCACTCGTGCCGACGTGGATGCGGTGTACGAAGCCTGCCAGGACGAGGACATCCAGTTCTACACCCCGGTGCCGGCGCCGTACCGGCGCGTGGACGCGGAAGCGCTCGTCTGCGAGAAGTTGCCCGCTCAGTGGGCCGAGGACAGGGACTACACCCTCGGCGCGTTCCGCAAGGACACCGGCGCCCTGGTCGGCTCCTACTGCCTGACCCGCATCAGCCGCGGCGTCTGGGAGCTCGGTTACTGGGCCGTCAAGGAGCAGCGCGCACGCGGGTACTCGGTGGAGGCCGCTCGGGTCCTGTGCGACTGGGGCTGGGCCACGCTCGACGTGCACCGCATCGAGTGGTGGGCCATGGTCGGGAACACCGGCTCGCGTGCCGTCGCCGAGAAACTCGGCTTCACTGTCGAAGGGACACTGCGCAATCGCGGCATCGCCAACGACGGCAAGCCGCACGACTGGTGGGTGGGCGGACTGCTGAGGCCGTGATGCCCGGGCCGGTGCTTGGCCGGCTACGTTTGCCGTTCCGCAGGGGAGTTTCCCGTTCGGACGGTTCCAGCAGGCTTCGAATTCCGGGAATCCCCCGTACTGGGCATCGCAGAACTGTACGATCGCGGTCTCCAAGGTTCGACGATCCCTGACATGTGCGGAGGAAACGCGGTGTCGATAGGCGTGCCCGGACTGCCGTCGCTTCGCCCCTTGCGTGAGGAGGACCTGCCGCGGCTGTTCGAGATGCAACTCGACGAGGAAGCCCGCCACCTTGCCGCTTTCGTCACGGATGAGACCAAGGACCGCGAGGCGTACCTGACCAAACACCGGAGAATTCTGGCGGACCCGGAGATCACCAACCGGGGCGTGGAGGTCGACGGGGAGTTGGTGGGCAGCGTGGCGGTGTTCGCGATCGAGGGGGACATCGAGCTGACGTACTGGATCCGCCGGGACCTGTGGGGGCGGGGAGTGGCGACCGCGGCCGTCGCGCAGCTGCTCAAGGAGGTCGCGGTGCGACCGATACGCGCCCGGGTCGTTGAGGACAATGTCGGCTCGGTGCGAGTCTTGGAACGCAACGGGTTCGTGCGGATCGGCAGCGAGGAATCGTTCGCCGACGGGCGTCGGGCCACGGTCACCGAGCTGATCTACAAGCTCGACTGACCAGCCATCAGCCCGCGCCGCCTGGTTGAAACGTTCGTCCTCGACCAGCTGACCCTGCTGGAGCAAGGCGTCAACCCCGACGCCGGCGGGCGCCCGCTCCCGCGCGGGCTGCGCGGGACTCTGGACCTCACGCGAGTCGGCACCTTCGGTCACTCCCGAGGCGGCGCCGCGTCGGCGTCCTTGATGTACCTGGACCACCGGGTGCGGGCCGGCATCGATCTGGACGGCTCGCTGTACGGGCCAGTGGTCGAGCACGGTCTCGACCGGCCCTGCTGATGGACACAGCGGTCCATGACGGGCTGTACGAAGACAGGTCCTGGCCGCCGTTTTGGGCGCACCTGAGCGATTGGCACCGCTGTCTGCGGCTCGCGGACGCCGACCACAACTCCTTCACCGACATCGTGGCCATCGCGCCGCAGGTCCCCGAGCCGGTGCGCGGGACACTGCAGATCGGCACGATCCCCGCCGACCGGGCGGTGGCTGCGGTACGGGCGACCGTGCGGGCCTTCTTCGACCTTCAACTGCGCCGCCGCCCGGACGTCGGGCATCGATCGTCCTGGACCTGGCGAGGGCAGGCGCTGCCGTTTGTGGCGATGGATGACTCCTGGACTCCCGCGGAGCCGGGCAGTGGGCCGGTTGCCATCCGTGGATGGTACGAACGCAGCGAGCGGACCTTCGCCCACCTCCTTGCCTCAGCGGATATTCCTGTGGACAGGGCCCGGGCGGATGTCCTACTTGTCGCCGGCGGTGATGACTCGATGTGGCCGTCCCTTCCCTTTGCCGAGCAATTGGCCAGGCGCCGACGCTCAGCCGGAGCCACCGTGCGTCTGATCGCTCGTCACGACGCCGGCCACCGCCCGCGGCTTCCGGGTGAGAGCCCCGCATCGGCGTCCCCGCGATTTTTGTACGGAGGCACGCCTGAAGCCGACGCCCTGTTGGGGGCGGCTGCCTGGCCCCACATTCTCCACGTGCTTCGTAGCGACGGCTGACCTTCTATCGTGTTGATCGCGTCCGCTGGTGAGCGGTCATTTCTTACTTCACCCCGCAGCGCCTGTCCACATTGGTGCTCGCCGTGTCGGGGTTCTTGCGCGTGGTGCAGTGAGTACCGGCGGGTCATACGCGGTTTGCGGGGGTGGCTCTTTCAAGGTGGCGGTGAGGGGGTGACCGGGGTGAGGGTTCGGGTGTACCGGCCGGCCTATCGGTCCCCGCCGCGTGATTGCGCGGCGCTGCGCACACTCGGAGGACGTTGACCGTGAGGCCTCGCGGTCCGGGCGTGCTGCATCTTGCGTGTGAAGCGGTGCATGTGGGGATCGAGCAGCTCGGCCGGTTCAGCGAGCACCTGCTCGTCGGTCAGCCACCGGATTGCGCTGAACTCGCCCTCGTCGTAGGAGGTGATGCTGTGGGCGTCGGCATGGAGGAGGTACCACATCGAGACGTCGGTGTGCGAGCCCTGCCCCCGGGTACGGGTGACCGTGAGGAAGAGGGGATGCTCGCCAGTGATCGGTGATGCCACCGCCTCGATACCCAACTCCTCACTGCATTCGCGGATCACCGAGGCCCACGGGTCCTCACCCGGCTCGACGTGCCCTCCGGCCGGCAGCCACAGGCCCGCCTTGCGGTGCGCGACAAGCAGCACCTGCCCGCGCGTGTCGTCGCGGACGACGAAGTAGCTCACCAGGTGCATCGCCGGAACATCCGGCTTGCGCACCCGGTGGATCGGAGCTCCACTGGCGATCCACTGTGCGGCGGACTCCAGGTGGGTCCGTTCCAGGTCGTCCCACGGTTCGATGGCGCTGAGCAGTTCAAGAAGGTGAGCTCGCGGCTGATCGTTCGGTGACATCATCTTCGAATCCTGGCAGAAGCCACTGACAACCGTGCCTGACGGCCGGCAGCGACGACGGGCTTCAGGGCCACGGACGTTGAGGTTGCCTGACGGACGTTGAGGTTGTCCGACACGACCACCGCCGAGGCCGGGCCGGCGGAACTCGACAGCGCCGTGGACGTCCGTCCTGATCGCGGTGTCGAGGCGAGGAGTTCCTGGTGAAGGGTGGTCTACCAGGACAACGGTATGAGCCAGGAACCGCTCAACGCTGCCTGTGCGGACCCAGATTGAGCAGCACCTTGCCGAGCTGGGCGGAAGTGAGGGCCGGCGCGGGCAGCGGGGGCGCGGCCGGGCGGGCGCGAAGGCCGTCGAGGAGTAGGGCGAGCGGGCGGAGCCAGGCATCCCGGGAGACCGTGGTGAGCGCAGGAACAGCCCGGCCCAGCGCTGCCAGGGCGAAGAGCAGGTCCTCGGTGGTGAGGTCTGTGCGAATGGTGCCCTGCTCCTGACCACGTCGCAGTAGCTCGTGGATGGTTGTGCGGTTGTGGGCGTGGATCGCCTCCAGGGAAGTGACGCCTTCCAGGTTCGTGGTCATGAGATCGTTGGTGCCGCGGTCTGCGGCCAGGCCCGCGAACACTGTGTGCAGGTAGTCCGTCAGTCCCGTCCAGGGGTCTTCGGCGGTTCGTGCCCGATTGCCCGCCGCTGTGGTCTCGCTGAGCGCATCCCGGAAGACCTCATCGACGAGCGCCGCTCGCGTCGGGAAGTGGCGATAGAGGGTGGCGTTGCCCACGCCCGCCCGCCGGGCGATTTCATCAAGCGGGGCGTCCAAGCCCTGTTCGGCGAAGACCTCGCGGGCCTTGTCCGTCAGCAGCTTCCGATTGCGCAGCGCATCGCGGCGTCCTACCGGCGGACGGTCGCCCATCATGTCTCCCTCTTCCCGCCCCTCATACCGGGGAGTGCTCCCCGGTATTCATGCTATCGTCGATCGGGCAACCGGGGACCAGTCCCCGTTTTGCTCATGGGGACGGGACGACCGTGGTCGTTCACGGGGAGGGGGAAGCGTGTCCGACACCGCACTCGTGCTCGGGGGCGGCGGACCGGTGGGTGGAGCCTGGTTGACGGGGGTGCTCGCCGGGCTCACCGAGGCTGGGATCGATCTCCGCAGCGCCGACGTCGTGATCGGCACCTCCGCCGGTGCCGTCTTCGGATCCCGGCTCCTGGCCGGTGTCCCGGCTGCAGATTTCTACGAGCGCCAGCTGTCCGGAGCAGACGCGGTCCGCCTGCCGGTGACGGCGCGCCAGACGGCGCACTTTCTCTGGGCGGCGCTCGGCTCCCGCGATCCCCAGCGGTCCATCGAACGCCTTGCCCGGGCAGCGCTAGGCGCCCGGACCGGCCCGGAGTCGGATGTCTTCGACACGGTCGGCGCACTTCTGGGCGAGGTCCGTGACTGGCCCGAGCGGGAGCTGCGGATCACCGCGGTCGACGCGCAGACCGGACAACTCGAGGTGTTCGACTCACACTCGGGAGTGACACTCCTCGAAGCGGTCGCGGCGAGCTGCGCCGTACCCGTCGTATGGCCGCCGGTCACCGTAGCGGGCCGGCGCTGGATGGATGGTGGCAGTCGTTCGACTGCCAACCTCCAGCTCGCACGCGGTTACCGCCGGGTGCTCGCGGTCGTGCCGATCCCCCGCGCGGTCGGGCCGCATCCGAGCGCCTCGCAGCAGGCCGCGGAACTGCTCGCCGAGGGGACGCGCGTCACCCTGCTGTCCCCGGACCGCGCTGCGCGCCGCATCATGGGCCGCAACATGGCGGATGACACGCGCCGACCGGCTGCCGCCCGCGCGGGCCACGCCCAGGCCAGTGCACTGGCATCTTCGGTGGCCGACGCCTGGCAGGGATGACCTGCGGTCAATACGTGCAGATCATCGCCGACTCGAAGGGCTGTCTCCGTTGGGACAGCCCTTCCACGGGTCAGCAGGCAGTCAACCGATGCTCGACCACCGGAATCACGAGCCTCGTCCAGACCGTCCTCAGCCTGCATCCGGCCGGCTCGGACCAAGAATGGGAAACGCACACTCCTGCCGGATGGGGATCTTTGACGGCGGCCGGGGCTCGCGCCCCGCTTGCTCGGGTGCTGAACTGTGTGAGGAGGATGGGTATCGAGGATGGGTATCGAAGAGCAGTCCTTGATCACGAGAATGCAGGTGTTGGCCATGAGCGGTGGGTGGCGGCGGGATCGGATCGGGAGTGCGCTGAGGGGGGAGAACCCGACGGTGCTGCGACGGCTGACGGCGGGGTTCGCGGTGATCGGGGACGTGCAGTTCCTGCCCGGCTACTCGGTGCTGCTCGCGGACGAGCCGGAGGTGCAGCGGCTGTCGGACCTGCCGAGGGAGAAGCGCCTGTCGTTCCTGTCCGACATGGACCAGCTCGGCGAAGCGGTCGAGCGGGCCTGCCGGCGACTGGATTCGGCCTTCCGCCGGGTCAATCTGGAGATCCTGGGGAACACGGACCCGTTCTTGCATGCGCATGTCTGGCCGCGGTTCGCGTGGGAGCCGGCCGACGTGGCGGGCAAGCCGGTGTGGCTCTATCCGCGTGAGCGCTGGAGTGACGAGCAGTTCAGGCTCGGTCCGCGGCATGACGTACTGCGGGATGCGATCAGCAGCGAACTGGACCAACTGCGGACAGTGACCTGAGGGTTGCGTGACCCGCATGCCGCCGGGGTGGCGGGAAGACGGGCGGGTGATCTCAGCGGGGACCGGGTGGCGCCGCCTCACCACGCCCGTCATCCGGTTCGGCAACCACCGGATGAACCGTTTCTTCCGTACCAGGCCGCGGCGTCTTCCTCTTCACGGCCATCGCGGCAGCCGCACGAACCAACTGCGCTTGCACCTGCTCGAACGCTCGAGACCCCGACCGCTTGCGTCTGCGACTTCCGCTCATGCATGTTCAACACCCCACCGCTGCATGCGTCACCGCAATACCGCCGAACGGAGTACCTGCCTTATGAGATGCCCGCAGCCCCAGGACCGGTGTCCCGGGGCAGCGGGCGGATCGACGCGCGCGAGGTCAGTACCGAGGTGCGTACAGGCCGCCTGGGTGCGGATAACGGCCGCCCGGATGCGGGTACAGGTGGCCCGGCTGGGGGTACCGGTTGCCTGGCTGGGGGTAGAGGTGGCCCGGCTGGGGGTAGGGGTGGCCTGGTTGGGGGGTTGTATTGCCTGGTTGCGGGGTTGTGTTGCCCGCCTGGGGAGTCGGGTTGCCCGGCTGTATGGTGAACGAACCGTTGTGGAGCGGCCCCGGCGCGTAGCCGCCACTGCTCAGCGCCTGCGGCGCCATGGCATCCATGGACTGTCCGTCCACGGTGACCTGGGTGAAACGCACGCTGTCGATCTCGGGATAGGCCTGGTCGGGTGACTCGATGACGGCCTCCGCGCTGACGTTCTGTGCCGGAAGCGTCTTATGAACCTGCTCGGTCCAGCCCTTGGTGTGGTCCGTCAGGGTCAGCGAGTAGCCGCCCGCGCCGTCGGAGGTGACCGACGCGGTCATACTGTCGCCCTCGGAGACCGGATCCCGCCAGTACACCGGGGAGGCCGGATACATTTCGTACCAAGCGGTCCTCACCGGCGAACCGCTGGAGCAGTCGGTCTGCACCCCGGCCTGCTCGACCGTGCGTGAGCCCCAGCCGTCCAGCCCGACCCAGGGGGCGAACATGTCCTGGCGGGAACGGCAGACGACGTGGGGCTCGGTCCACGAGCCGGTGACTTTGGTGAATCTGCCCTGGGTCACGTAGCCGCCCCAGTTCGAGTCGCTCGCCTGATAGCGGGCCATGGGGTCGAACCGCACAGTCGGGATCGCGGCGGCTGCATCAGCCGCCGGGGAAAGAGCTGCCGCGGTGAGAACCAGCCCTGCAGCCGCGAATGCGGCTGACGTGCGCCGTGTAGCTGCGCTGCCTATTCGCATAACGATGACCGGTCTCCTTGCGTGATGGGGAACTGGAGTCGGGGGAGGGGCCGTCCGTACGGACGTCTATGGGGACTGGCGGTGGCAGTGCCGCCCGGGAGGCGCCATGCCGGTGCCCTCCCGTGACACGAACGCGCCGCAGGGGCGGTGTTGCCGAGGAGCCGGTTGGCTCGTCGCGCGGCCGTAGCCGTTCGTCCAGAGGACCGGTGACGCTGTCGGCATTCGACGGGCGGTGTCGGGCGGCGTCGCGGGCTCCAGCCCGGCGAACTTGCTGGGATATTTCATCCCGCTGAAGGCAATGGCAAGTGCTTTGTGATGGTCGTCACCACGTCACTTCGTCACCCCGTTGCGGCAGGACACGAGGGTGATTTGAGCCAGTTATCGTGATTCAGTGTGTTGTGACCGTCCCCAAGAACCGGCATTTAGGGACATAAAGAGCTGACAAATCGGACTTCCGGTGCCGGCGTCGCAGCGGCTCAACGACCACTTGTCGAAGACGGCGGCAGACAGCCGCGGTTCGATCGAGCCGGGCGTGATGATCCGTAGGACCCAAATCTGTCGCGGTACGTCCGCTCGAGCATGTGTTCACCGGCGGCTCGCACCTTGCCTGCACCGCCTTCCCGTGCGAGACCGGCCACTGCTGTTGCAGATCTTCACCGGGCCGGGGAGTGCAGGGCTGTGGCGGGCCGCGACTCCCCGTCCAGCGAGTGGGACCCGGTCTTCAACGAGCCCGGCTGTGGGCGGCCGTCGCTGGCCGGATCACTCCCCCCGGCTCACGCCGATCCAGACCGGCACCGACTCCTGCCGGTTCCTGGCGACCGAAGACGTACACGGCGCCAAGAACGTCCTGTGAGGTTGTTCCCGGGCGTCCGGCCCGGTCAGCTCAAGAGGGCAGCCGTGAACGTTTTGCGGTGGTCCGCCAGCCATGTCTGCACGCGGTCCCAGCGTCCCCATCCACCACGCTCGGCCAGCGCCTGGAGATAGACGGGGTCACCGTCGGCCACGCGGCGGGTGACGAAGGCCCGGCAGACCTGTGTCGCCTGCTCGAGGACGCCGGGCAACTCGGCGCGGTCCCCCGTGGAGAGGTCGTAGCTGTCGGCAAGGATCCGCAGCCGCGCGGGTGCATCCAGCCCGGCGGGGTACAGGCCGGCCGCGGATCCGGGGTCGAGCATGGGCACCCAGTAGCGGGCGGTCATGGCGACGTCCCAGAGGGGGCGGCCCGGGGCCGCCAGGTCGAAGTCGATCACGGCGGCGGCACGGCCGTCGCGGAAGACGACGTTGTCCGGGCACACGTCGTTGTGGCACAGCATCGTTCCCCCTGCCGGGTCGGCCAGGTCGCGGGGCCACTCGGCATCGGCGTCGACCGCGACGGACGCGCTGCTCTCATGAAGGCGCCGCAGCAGGCTCCCCACCGACTCAAGGGCAGTCTTCGTCATCGCCCAGTCCGGAAACGGCGGCAGAGCCACGTCGCCGGGGATGAAGGTCAGCTGCTCACGGCCATCCGCGGTGAGACCGACAGGAGCCGGCGCCCCGTCGAAGCCGTACTCCTTCAGCGCGAGGAGATAGGCATGCAGGGCGCGCGCGGTGCGCGGTGCGGGGCGCTCAACCAGCGCACCGCGGCGGAAGACCGCTCCCGCGTTCATCATCCCGCCGACCAGCGCCTCACCCTCAGCCGTCATGACGATCACGCTATCGCCGCATCGGCCCCGCGGCGGCCGGCCCCGCAAACTCGGCGCGAACAGGTACTCAAGGCTCATCCCCGGTGACAGGCTCCCGTCGCACCACCCGCGTGGCGGGAACGGGGGAGCGGCCGCCTGTTCGGCGCGCGTTCAGGGCTGCGGCCCGCGGTGATTTCCCGGCTCGGTAAGGAGGTTGCGCAGCGCGCAGGAGTACGTCCCCACCGGCCCGTCCGGTGGGGCGTACCGTACCCCCAACCGCAAGGCCCTCACCCGTTCAAGATGCCTCGGCCGAGGCCTGGCTCACCCGTCCGCAACCGGGCCGGACGAACCTCGAGCACCGCCCGTTGCCGGCTCTGTCCACCCCGGGCACGCACATGGGGCTCCTGCCGTGTCCCCGGAGCCATGCGGTCACTGATGTTGCACACAACAGGCGGCTCGTCTTCATGACGACGTGTCGCGCCCTGCCCGGAAGAGGTATGCCGATGCGGCCGCAGGGATCAGCACGCTGGGGGCGATGAGAGCGAGCAACCCCGGGTCGAGCAGCCCCGTTGACGATGCGGTGAAGGCTGTGCCGACGAGCGCGACGGGAACCGGGAGCGCGGCCGCGGTGCCGATGGCCTTGTCGCGGCTGCGCCAGTGAGGTGCCGCCCACAGGAGTACGGCGCCCGCGATCAGGGCGAGGGCGCCCAGGACGAGGTTGACGTCCCCCAGAAGCCCGGCCGCCGGCAGCAGAACCAACGGGGCAAGGCTGTGCCACTTGCTGACCGGCGGTGCCGTGCTCTCGCCTTCGCCGGCGCTGGCCACGATGGTGCGGGGGTCGCCCAGGCGCTCCAGGACGGCTTCCACCTCCGACGCGTTGTGGTCGGGCTGCTCGGCGAGGGCCACCTCGATGTGTTCTCTGAGGTCGGCGAGAAGCTCCTCGCGGTGCTTGGGCGCCAGGGCCGCGGCCTCGCGTGCCACAGCCTCCAGGTAGGCCACCGCAAGCGGGTGTTCGACGGTCTTCATGGTGCGTCTCCAGGTGAAGGCGGTGGAAAGTCCGGTCGTTTCAATCGGTGATGAAGCGGTCCACGGCGTCGCGGAAGTGCGGCCAGATCGCGGTGAACTCCGCCAGCGCCGCCTCTCCCTGAGGGGTCAGCATGTAGTAGCGGCGCGGTGGCCCACTGGGGGATTCCTGCCAGGTGGTGTCCACCAAGCCGTCCCGGCGCAACCGGGCCAGCAGGGGATAGATCGTCCCCTGGCTGGTGGCCATCACGTTCACCGTGCCCAACTCTTCCAGCAGCTCTACGCCGTAGCGAGCGCCACTGCGCAGAAGTCCCAGGACGCAGTACTCCAGCACTCCTTTGCGGAGCTGGCTTTCTGCCTTCCCTGAGCCATCCTCCTTACGTGCCACATCGGGTACCATGTAAGGCAAGGTACATGGCAAGGTGATGTACGTCCAGTCCCGCCCGGGGTCGCCCCGGACGGGGGTATCAAGCTGACCCGGATTGCCCCACTCTGTCGTCAGGATGCCTGCGCAGGCATGTACGTGATTGGGTCCGGAGAGGTCCTACCGATAGCGTGCTGCTCATGGCGACCGAGAGACTGCGAGAACTCGAGTACCAGGCCTGGAACGGCTTCCTGGTCACTCATGACCGGCTCTGGCGTGAGATCGAGGCCGGCATCGCTCCGCTGAACGTCAGCATGGCCGAGTACAGCGTGCTGGCACTGCTGGGCGAGGCTGGACGGAAGGGCATGCGGATGTCGGAACTGGCACAGCGGCGCCTGATGTCCACCGGAGGGTTCACGCGGCTCGCCGACCGTCTCGAGCAACGCGGTCTGATCGAGAGGCGGCGAGCGCCCGGCGACGGCCGCGGTTTCGAGGCCGTTCTGACCCGGGAGGGCCGGAATCTTCTGCGCAAGGCGTGGCGCCAGCACTACAGCGACCTGCGCAGGCTCTTCCTCGACCGGCTCGATGACGAGCACCTGCGCAACCTCGCCGAGGTCTGGGCACGCCTCGCTCCGGACAACGAGGGTGAGGAGACTTCCGCGTAGCCCCTGTTCAGGGTCGAAAGCTGACGGTCAGCGTTGACACCGGGTCTCCGGTCACCGAAGTTCGCCCCCACCACTCGCCCGGCCGCTCGGCGGCGTCGTCAGCGACGACGCCGATGCCGCGCGTGCCCTGAGAAGGTCTGCCACGTCGTTGAGCCCGATCTCGATGCGTCCGTAGACGCGGGGGTTGAGGAGTGTCGTGCCGTCGAAGTCTCCGGCGGAGGCGTAGAAGGCGACGGGGATGGTCAGCGCCTGGAAGAAGGCGAACAGCGGGCGCAGGGCGTGTTCCAGGACGAGCGCGTGGTGGTCGCCTCCGCCCGTTGCGGCGAGGAGGACGGGCTTGTTGGCGAGTGCGTACTGTTCGACGAGGTCGAAGAAGTGCTTGAAGATGCCTGGATAGGAGCCGCGGTACACCGGTACGGCCGCGATGAGGAGGTCCGCTTCCTCGGCCAGGCGAAGCTTGGCTTCCACGTCTGCCGGGGCTTGGTCGCGTTCGATGGTGGCGGTGAACTGCGGCCCCAGGTGGTAGACGTCGATCTGGGACGTCTGGATGGCAAGCATCCTTCCGAGCGTGTCGAGGATCACGCTGACGAGTCCCATGGTCTTGGAGGGCCGGCTCGGGCTGCCGTTGACGACCACGACTCGCAGGGTGGGCCCGGCCGCCTCCGTGTCGGACACGGCGCCGGTGCCGGAGGCGGTGTGGGCGTGGGACAGGGTGTTCATGCCTTCGCTCCTTGCCGTGCGGCGACCTCGCGTCGTACGACGGGCGCGACCTCGGTGCCCAGGAGTTCGATGGCTTCGAGGTGCTCCTTCTGCGGCACTCCGCCGAAGCCCAACTGGATGATGGCGCGGTTGAGGCCGTACAGCTCGTGGTAGGTGAGGAGCTTGTCGATCACCTCCTGGGGGCTGCCGACCAGCAGCCCGGCCGCCGGGGAGGACTGCGCGTCGAACGCGGCCCAGGGGATCCGGAAGCCTTCGCCGCGCTGATGGTTGTTGTCCATCATGCCCTTGGCGAAGTAGGGGTACATGGTGTCCCGGGCGCCCTGGCTGGTCCGCCCGACAAAGCCGTGCACGTTGATGCTGACCGGCAGCGCGTCCGCGTCGTGCCCGGTCTGCGCCGCGGCCGCCCGGTAGAGCTCGACCGTCTGCTCGTGGATGGTCATCGGCCCCAGCAGCAGGGCCAGGGCCATGGGCAGGCCGAGGCGGCCGGTGGTGACGGCCGACGCGGCCGATCCTCCGACCCCGACCCAGATCGGGATGGTCTCTCCGTCGGCACGGGGCGCGATGTCGGCGTCGAACAGCGGAGCGCGGAAGCGGCCCCGCCAGGTCAGCGGATTCTGCTCGCGGATCTTCAGCAGCAGGTCGAGCTTCTCCCGGAACAGGTCCGCGTAGTCCTTCAGGTCGTATCCGAACAACGGGAAGGACTCGGTGTAGGAGCCGCGCCCGGCGATGATCTCGGCACGGCCGGCGGACAGCAGGTCGATCGTGGCGAACTGCTCCCAGACACGAACCGGGTCCTCCGAACTGAGCACGGTGACGGAGCTGGTCAGCTTGATGTTCTCGGTCTTCTCCGCGGCCGCGGCCAGCAGGATGGCCGGCGCCGATCCGACGAAGTCGGAGCGGTGGTGCTCACCGACACCGAACACATCGAGTCCGACCTGGTCGGCGACCCGCGCCTGCTCGATGACTTCGCGGGCACGCTGCCGCGGCGACGGGAGGGTCCCGCTCGCCGGGTCTTCGGTGATCTCCCCGAACGTCATGATGCCGATCTCGAACGGCATGCCGTTCCCTTCTCACTCGCGCCGCCGACGCCCTACGCCCACGGCAGTCATCGCCATATTAAACTGTCTGCACACGCAGATATTTCGCTCGGGTCGGACATGGATCGGTGCCGGTCCGGCCTGGCCGCGACCCTCCCCGGCGCCGCCCGCCCCGCCGGTCTCACGCTCTCCGGCACGGACCGCCCATGCGGTCGCGCCGACCACCGTGCTCGGACCGGCCCCGGCCGACGGCCTGGCCACAGCGCTGCCGTCGACCCGGAGAGCCGGGTGACCCCGGCCGGCTCTCCGTCACTGTCCTCGGCACGTTGCGAGCGGATGCGCCGCTTTGCCGGACGGGTGCCGCACCGTCAGCCGGCGAGCAGGGCCAAGGCCGCCGTCACCAGTGCGGTGGTGCCGGTCTCCAGGGTGAGGCGGACGCTGGGCAGGTAGCGCGGCGAGTGGTTGCCCGGCAGGCCGCGGAACTTCTCGTCCGCCGCGGTGCCGGGGGCGGCCGCCCACTGGGCGGGTCCGACAGCACCCAGCATCCAGTAGCCACCGCGGATGCCAGGGCGTCCGTGGAGGTGGGCGCCCGCGCCGGTGAGGAGCGGGAAGTCCTCGGTGGCCGAGGTGGCGGGCCAGCCGGTGACGCGAGGCGCACCGAACGCCGCCACGTGGGCCGAGCGCACCTGGGCCGTGACGTCCTGGTCGGAGTGCGTGACCCCGGAACGCGACGACACGGTGACGGTGACCCGCGGCGGCAGGGCCGCGCAGGCCGCCTCGGCGCGGGCCACACGCTCCACGGCCGAGGCGGCGCGGTCCAGGGCCGCGTCGGAGAAGGCGCGGACGGTGACGCGCAGCACGGCCCGTGAGGCGATCACGTTTCCGGCCTGCCCCCCGTCCCCGGTCCGCAGCGAGGACGCGGTGACGACCAGTCGTTCGGCGGGGTGGGTCTCGCGGGCCGCGACGGCGGGCAGCCGCGTCACCACGCCTGCCGCGGCGAGCAGCGGGTCGGCGGCGAGATGCGGGGTGGCCGCGTGGCCGCCGTCGCCCTCGAAGACCACCTCCAGGGTCGCACTGCCGGCCAGGACGGGGCCGTCGGCGTGCGCGACCATGCCCGCGGGGAAGGGCGCGGTGTGCTGCGCCAGGGCCACGTCGGGCGGGGTGATCCGGTCGTACAGGCCGTCCTCCAGCATGGCCCGGGCACCGCTGAGCGTCTCCTCGGCGGGCTGGCCGACGACGACAAGGGTGCCGCGCCAGCCGTCCCGCCGGGCCGCCAGCCAGCGGGCGGCGGCCGCCACGCAGGTCAGGTGCGCGTCGTGGCCGCAGGCGTGCATCACGGGGACGGGCCGTCCGTCCGGCCCGGGAGCGGTCGTGGTGCTCGCGTAAGGGACGCCGGTGTCCTCGGCCACGGGCAGGGCGTCGAGTTCGGCCCGCAGGAGGACGGCCGGGCCGTCGCCGTTGCGCAGTTCGGCGGCGACGCCGTGGCCGCCGATGCCGCGCAGGACGCGGAAGCCGTCCGTTTGAAGCCAGTCGGCGAACCGGGCGGCGGTACGGCGTTCGGAGCCGGAGAGTTCGGGATGCCGGTGAAGGTCGAGGTACAACCCGGCGGCGGGGCGCAGCAGGGCGTCCAGACCGGGCAGGGGGCGGCCCGGCGCGGTACGGCCCCGGCAGGACCGGTCGGTGTCCGCGGTGACGCCGCTGCTGTCGTGGTCGAGGGGCACGGGCAGAACTCCTGGGGTCTCGGTCGTGCGGCAGGACAGGGGGGGGCGGCGCGCACCCGGTGGTGCCAGCCAAGTGACAGCGGTCCGCAAGGGCGTTGACGCCGGTGCCGCGTAGAAAGATGAGGCCGAGGCCCTGGCCTCCGGCAGGTTCAGCGCACCACCGGCCGGGACCGCCCCGGCCGGCAGCCCGTCTGCGGACCCGGAAGGAGAGATCGCCATGGCTGACAACGCCCTCGCCTCCCTCGCTCAGGAGATCCTCGACCTCGAGTCGGAGACCTTCGAGATCACCGACTACTCGGACGCCAGCGAGGTCATGCTCGGATCGTCCACGAGCTGCTCCTCCACCAGCACCTGCTCCAGCACCACCAGCACCACCTCCTGCACCGCCTGACGCCCGTCGTCGCGGTCGCCGGCCCCCGATGCGCACCCGCGCCGGGGGCCGGCGGCATGTACGGCCCCGCACGGTCACGGGAACGGGTGCGGCACCCGCCGCAGGTCCTCCTCTCCGAGCGGCGCCGGAACAAGGCCGGCGCGGTGCGGCGCGGTCCGCAGGCGCGGCATGTGGAGTGCACGCTGCCGCAGCCAGCCGAAGTCGATCGGCAGCAGCCCGGGGGCGAGCGTGGCCACCGTCCGCAGTCCGATCCGGCGCTGCTCCGGCGTGGTCTGGTCGACGGCGATCACGTCGCAGCCGACGCCGCTGAGCAGGTCGCGAAGGAGCAGCAGGTCGTCGCGGAGGTCCCCGGTGCGCGGCCGGCGCTCCTCCCACCCGGCGAACAGCTCGGCCAGGGAGCCCGTCCGGGGCGGGGCGAGATAGCCCGCGGCGTGCCTGCGCATCGCGGGCAGCCCGAACAGCGCCGCGTGGTCCGGCAGCCGCCGGACCAGGTCGAAGTCCTCGGCCATGGCGGCGAGTTCGGCGGGACGTTCGGCGACCTGACGGGGCAGGTGCGGGATGTAGGTGAGGATTTCGGAGACGGCGGACTCGACGGCCGTCTCCGGGTCGAAGGACGCGCCGGCCGCGAACGCCAGTGTGCCGGGGCCCTCGTCACGGCGGACCGCCAGGCCGGTGACGACGGGCACCGGAAGGTCCACCCGGTTGTCGAAGACATGGACGTCGTAGCCCTGCAGAGCGGCCCGCGCCACCATCGCCCGTACCTTCGGGCCGGACACCGACGCCAGGTCGATCTCCGGCAGCGGCAGAGAGCCGTACCAGCCGAGCAGGAAGGCGTCCCGCTCGATGAGCTCCAGCAGCCCGAAGAACACGGCCTCCTGCCAGGTCCCGCCGGTGGCACAGCCGTTGGAGCACTCGAAGACGAAGTTGTCCTCGCGGGTGCCGGCGCTGTAGTAGACGAGCCGGGCCGGTACGAGCACCTCGCGCGCGTCGCGCAGCGACCAGCCGGTGACCCAGGGCAGGGGCCGGGCCGGGTCGAAGGGCTCGACCATCGGGTCCTCGGCGTAGGTGCGGGGCGCGTAGAGTCCGCACACGCGTGGGTCGACGGCACGGTCGCCCAGCTCGTCGAGGGAGGCGGTGACGACCGGGGCCCGGTGGCGGCGGTGGGTGCCCGCGTACCGTTCCAGTCCTTCCAGGAACGCCAGGTCGCGGCTGCCCGTGAAGGAGTTGGCCTGGCCGCTCCAGGTGACGTCGGTGAGCCCGGCGTAGCCCCGCATGAAGACGCTCCCGGCGACCGGCGCGGTCGTGGGCGAGGTGACGTCGATCCAGGTGCCGCCGCCGAGCACCCCGCACACCGGGTTGGCCAGGCCCTTCACCGGCAGCGGGTGGTCGGCGGGGCGGCGCAGCCGGTAGGCGTCCGGGTGCGGCTTGGGACAGGGGGCGAGCGGCGGCGGGGCCGCGTCGGCGGCGGCCCGCCGCTCGGCCTCCTCGGTGAGCGGACGGCAGTGCGGGCACATCGGCTCCGGCACCAGCGGGAAGGTGCGCACCCGCAGCGTCTCCAGGTCGAGTTCGGTGACCCGGGGGAGTGCGGCGTCGGCGCCCTCGAAGGTGTGCCGGGCCGTGCCGGTCGCGATCAGACGGTGCAGGGACCACACCGCGTCCACCACGTGGTCCGGCAGGACGGGCCACCGTCCGGCGGCGGTGGTCTCCGTTCCGGTCTCCAGTGCCTCGCGTTCGGTACGGGTGCGCAGCCGTTGCCGGCGCATGGCCAGACAGGTGCCGCAGGCAGGGTCCGTACCGGGTGCACCGCCCCAGGGGCCGAGCAGCACGGCCTGGGCGGTGACATGGACGGCGGCCGTGCTCGGGGGAACGGGAGCGGGCCGGCCGGGTGTCTCGCCGAGGACGTTGGTGTCGCCGATGCGGGAGACGGAGGGCGCGGGCAGTCCGGCCGCCGCGGCGCGGACCGCCAGGCGGGCCTGGAGGTCCGCGCGCGCGGCCTCCAGGGCCGGCGCGACGGGTGCGGGTGCGGTGGCGGTGGTCATGTCCGATTGCTCCAGCGGAAGATCCGGATCGCGATCAGCCCGAAGATCACGGTGAACACGACGAGTCCCAGGCAGTCCACGGCGATGTCGCCGAGGTCTCCGCGCCCGCCCATGGCGTCGGTGAGCCCGTCGTTGAGGTAGTGCAGCGGCAGGACCCTGGCGACGGTGCGCAGCCAGCCGGGCATGAGGTCGTCGGGAAAGAACGAACCCGACAGGAACGCCATGGGCACCATCACGATGTTGGCGATGGCCGCGACCGCCTCCGGGGTGTCAGCCACACTGCCGACGACCAGGCCCATGGCGAGGAACGCCGTGACGCCCAGCACCAGCAGCGGGATCGCCGCCCACCAGGGTCCGTTCAGCCGCAGGCCGAAGAACGGCAGCAGGGCGACGGCGGTGAACAGCACCGTCTGCGCGAGGGCGACGGCCAGTGCCACGGTCCAGCGGGAGGCGAGCAGGACGCGCAGCGGGGTGGGGGTGCGCCAGATGAGGCGGAGCAGGTCGTCTCTGCGCCACTGCATCAGGGCGAAGCCGACGGAGAACACGGCCGCGTTGCCCACGCCCCAGGAGAGCACGCCCGGCGCGATGTAGTTGATGGACGACAGCCCGCCCTTCACCTGCTGGCCCTGGAAGATGAGGCCGAAGAGGATCAGGAAGGCGAGCGGGAAGGCGAACGTGAAGAAGAGGGTCGTCTTGTCGCGCACGCTCGCGACGTAGGTGGCCCGGGTCAGTGCGGCGTAGGCGCTCAACGGTGGTGCTCCGATCCGGTGCCGGTCAGCGTCAGGTAGGCGTCTTCGAGGGTGGGGGTGCGGACGGTGACCGTGTCGATGTCCACGAGGTCGCCGAGGACGGTGAGGACGCGGTTGGGGACGGTCGTCTCGAGGACCAGGTCGTCACCCTCGACGGTGGCCCGGTCCACGCCGTCCAGGGCGAGCGCCGCGTCGGCGGAGAGCCGGGCGGCGGGGACCAGCAGCCGGGTGGGGGCGGCGAGGGAGCGGATGAGGCTGCGGGGCGTGTCGAGGGCGACGAGACGGCCGCCGGCGATGATCGCCACCCGGTCGCAGAGCGCCTCGGCCTCCTCCAGGTAGTGGGTGGTGCAGATGATCGTGCGGCCTTCCGCGCGCAACGAGCGCAGGACGTGCCACAGTTCGCGCCGGGCCTCCGGGTCGAGAGCGGCCGTCGGTTCGTCCAGGAAGATCAGCTCGGGTTCGTGGAGCAGCGCGGTGGCGATGGCGAGGCGCTGGCGCTGCCCGCCGGAGAGGTGGTCGACGCGGGCGTTCTCCTTCTCGGTGAGCCCGACCCGTTCCAGCGCGGTGGCAGCGGTGGCCGGGTCCATGCCGTAGAGCGCGGCGACCGTGCGCAGGTGCTCGCCTGCGGTGAGGCGGGCGAAGAACGCCGACGCCTGTGTCTGCACGCCGATCCGGGCCAGCAGCGCCGTGTCGCGCGGCCAGGGGCTCTGCCCGAAGACGGTCACGCTGCCGGAGTCGGCCTCGCGCATGCCCTCGACGATCTCCACCAGCGTGGTCTTGCCCGCGCCGTTGGGCCCGAGGATGCCGAAGAACTCGCCCTTGCGTACGTCGAGGCAGACACCGTCCAGGGCCGTCACCTCCCCGTACCGCTTGGTGACGCCGTCCAGGGCGACGACCGTCTCGGCGGCGGTCTTGCCCTGGACCGTCTCGGTCTTGCTGTCGGGTGCGCTCATCTCGTCTTTCCTCGGTTGGTTCCGTGGGGCCGGGACGCCCGGGGGCCGTCCGGTGCCCCGCGCCGGGGCGGGGTGCCCGGGCGGAGGAGTGGGGGGTGCGGCGGGGCCGGGGCCCTTCCCTGTGGAACCGGTCGCGGCGGGTCCGGCGCGCCGGGCGCGGCCGGCCGCGCCCAGGGCCCACAGCAGCAGTACGGCGGCGAGCACGGCGGGAGGCAGCCACCAGGCGAGTGTCCCCAGGGTGTCCGGCAGTACGGTGTGCAGCACGGCCCCGCACAGGGCGAGGAGTGCGGCACTCTGCACGGCGGTCAGCAGGGCGAAGCCGCCGTACAGGAGCCGCAGCCGCGGCGGGTACCCGGCCAGCCCGGGGCCGCGGCGGACCAGGGCGCCGGCGGCGCGCTTCGTGAAGTCGCGGCTGGCGGTGGCGAGTTGGACGACGCCGAGAGCGTGGCCGAGGGCCCGGTAGCCGTCGAGGGGCGGCAGCGGAAGCAGGTTGGCCAGGCCGCAGCCCGTCCCGAGGAGGAGCAGCGCGCCGAGCGCCGGGCGGGCCTGGGCGTGTGCGGGGAGCAGCGCCCACAGGGGATAGAAGGGCACCAGGAACAGCAGGTTGGCGAAGACCCCGGCGCAGGCGGTGGCGACCTTGCGGCCGCGGCTGCCGAGGAACTGGACGTCCTCCACCGTGCAGTAGAGGTAGGTGGCGCCGAGCACCCAGCGCAGCCCGATCTCGGTGACCCGGCCGCCCCAGACGCGTGCGAACAGGCCGTGGGCCAGCTCGTGGAGGGCGAGACTGCACCACAGGAGGCAGCCGACGGCGAGCAGGACCACGGGCTGCCGGGCCGTCTGTTCGGTCTGCCGCCACAGCGTGCCCGACTGAGCGGCGACGGCGGCGAGCAGCGCGACGGCGAGCGCGACGAGCACGGTCAGCACGGCGGGCCGCCGGGCGGGAGCGGTGGCCCGGTGCAGCCGGTCCATCAGCGCGGGCGCGTCGGCCACCAGCCGGGTCCGCCCGGCGAGGATGCCGTTCGGCCGGTGACCGGCCGCGTCCGTGGCGGGCGGCGCGGACGGTACGGCGGTGGGTGCGGGGGCACCGTCGAGGAGGGCGCGGGCGTGCAGCAGCCGGAGCATCTGCCCCCACTGCGCCTCGCCGAGCCGGGCGCCGAACGCACCGGCGTACTCGTCGCCGATCTCACCGAGGCTGCGACTGCCGTCGAGGCGGACGATGATGAAGTGCTCCTTGGGACCGACCTCCAGGCGCCGCCCGGTGCGCGCGTCCTTCAACAGGTGAATGCGGGTGGTGCCGCGCACCAGGCTGGGACCGAGGACGACGTCGCCCCGGATCCGCGGCCGGGCGGAGAGAAACGCCTCCGCGCTCACCGCTCGTCTCCCGGCGCCCCGCCGCCTCCCGCCGTACCCGCGTCCTTCGCCGCTGCCGCGTCTTCCGTCGCTCGGCCGCCTTCCGCCGTACCTCCGTCCTTGTCCGGAACCGCGTCTCCCGCCGCCCCGTCGCGCAGGGCGCGGGCCAGGACGTAGGAGAGGAACGCCTCGTCGCGGATGGTCATGCCCAGCCGGTTGTTGGTCATGTGCATATACGGCGAGAGCAGCATGGACAGGGCGTGGCCGGGGTCGGTGGGGTAGATGTCGCGACTGTCGTCCCAGGCGCGGAACGTCAGCTCGCCGCCTACCGCCAGCGCCTCGGCGCGGTCGCGCAGGTCCGCGCAGTGGGCGGCCCAGCCCCGCAGGAACACCGGGAGCCGCTCCGGCTCGGCCCGGGCCACCGCGTCCCGGATGTGCCGGAAACGCCCGGGCAGGCTCGCACCCATCGTGGAGTAGGCGCGGTCGTAACCCTGGTCCGCGGTGTAGTTCGTCCCGCTGAACGCCTTGTTCCAGAAGGCGTGATAGCGGTCGAGGAAGGCGAGCAGGGTCTCGTCGTCCCGGTGGAAGGTCCCGGACATGACCATCATCAGCTGGGCGGAGAGCCCGAGCAGCACGGTCCGCAGGTGCAGGTTCATGCTGCGCGCGGCTTCGATGACCAGGTCGCTGGAGTGCTGGAAGTGCCATTCGGCGAGCGCGACACCGGCGGGCCCGCCGTACTTGCCGTACTCGGGCTCGTAGGGCCGGTCCTCGAAGGTGTTGTTGGGGCGCAGCAGCATCCGCCCGTCCGGGCCGGTGAACTCGGCGCGCTGCTCCTCGGTGTACTCCAGCGTGAACAGGGTCTCGTACAGCTCGGCGAGGAAGCCGGCCTTCACCTCGTACAGCGCGGGGCGTTCGCGCAGGAAGGCGGCGAGGGCGGCGTGCGTCCGCTCCCGGACGAGGCCCGCGTCGGCGGCCCGCCGGGGCCGCAGCCGCAGCCGCACATGCGGGCCCTCCAGCCAGTAGTTGATGAAGAAGTACCCGGCGAGCAGGCCCTCTTCGGTGAGCTCGTCCACGAGCGGTTTCACGCACTGCAGCAGCAGCGGGCGGGGACTGGCCGCGTAGAAGACGTGCACGGCCAGCCAGCCGCCGGGTGCGTCACCGGCATCCGTGTCCGGGGCGCCGGGGAATGCGGTGGGTGCGGTCATCGGATGCGGTCCCCTTCGGACGGGCCGGCGGCCGGGCCGGGCAGCAACTCTACGGCGAGTTCGGCGACATGACGTCCGCGTGGTGAGGTGACGTGGAGGTCGCACTCCTCGGGGAGCATCTCCTCGAACACCGTGCGGGCGGGCCCGCCGGGCAGCAGGGATTCGAGCGCGATGAGGGACAGCGGGCTCTCGAAGTCCACGTACTGCGGCTTGGAGCCGCCCAACCAGCCGCCGCCTGCGCCGTCGGCGCTCTCCTCGTGGACGGTGGCGAAGACCCGTGCGGGCATGCCGTGCCGGGTGCGCCAGCGGTGCCAGGTGAGGTACCAGTCGGCGTCGGAGGCCCCGGGTGCGCGCACCGGGAGGCTGCCGTCGGCCGCTGTCCAGGAGCGCCGCCGCAGCACCAGGGCGTGGTGGCGGACCCGGGGCCGCCGGGTGACGCCCCCGTCCTCGGGCCCCGTCGGCACCCCGCGCCAGACGTCCGGCACGGACCGGGCGGTCGGCGAGAACAGCAGCAGGGTGCGGGGGATCTGGGGCAGCACCATGGGGACGAGATAGCCCAGGTAGAGCGGGACGATCTCGCGGTCCAGGCGGCGAGAGCGCAGCACCAGCCGGTCGCTGTCCGCATCGTGCACGGCGTAGAGGTCGTCCAGGTGCAGCCGGGCCTCCTCGGGGGCCGTGCTGTGCTCACCCGGGCAGACGATCTCGTAGTCGGTGAGGCGGCCGTGCAGATTCAGGTTGGTCGTGGCGGCACCGGCGGTGACTTCGGCGAAGACCGCCCCGGGCGGCAGCAGACCGCGCAACTTCACGCGCAGCGCGCCGGAAAGGCGGGGGCCGCTCGTGCCACCCGTGCCGTCCGCGCCGTCGAAGCAGTGCGTGAAACGGGTGAAGGGGAAGCACAGGCCGCCGAAGGAGTCGTTGAGCACGACCAGCGGGTCCCTCTTCCGGCGGGCCAGCTGGAGGAAGTGGGCGTGCGGCTGGAAGGCGGGCGCGGCAGCGCCCAGCGCCTCGGCCACCTCGTTCACGGCGTCGTCGTCGAGGACCAACTCATCGGCATCCGGCGGCAGTTCGGCCCAGATCGCGCGCATCCGGGCGGTGAGTGCCGCGCGCGCCCGGTCGATGGCGGTGATCTCCGGCATGCCGAGCCAGTTCTCCTCCGGGGCGTGGCTGCCGTCCGGGAGGCGGTCGTCCTTGGCCGCGGTGAACTGGAGGTACTGCCGGAAGATGTCCTCGTGGAAGTCGTGGACCAGCCGCAGCAGGTCCTCGCACCGCCCGCCGCGTCCGAAGCGGGCGAGGAAGAAGCCCTTCAGGGTGAGCCGCTGGGGCAGTGCCACGTCGAAGGCGGGCAGCATTCGCTCGATGGAGCGGAGCGGGGCGGCGGCGAGCGCGGTCCACTCGGCGAGGTCGGCGGTGGCGGTGCCCGCGGACACGTCCTCGTACACCAGGGTTTGCGGCAGGACGGGCCGTTCGGCGCCGAGTTCGGCCTGCAGAGCGCTCAGGTCGGCGCGGAGCGTGGTGAGCAGCGCGCGGCGGCCGGGCACGTCAGCCTCCGGATACCGGGCGAGAATGTCGGCCGTGCCGTCCAGGCGCGTGGCGAGCTCGTCGGCCCAGGGCCGTTCGAGCGCGCGCAGGGAGCGCTGGAAGGCGCGCAGCGGGTCCCCGTCGTGCACACCGGTGGCCAGGGTGGGCAGTTGGAGCATCCCGAGGTCGAGCAGGGCGGCCAGATAGTGTCCGGCCGTCTCGGCGTCGGCGCCGGTCGCATCGGCCAGCCAGCGGGCCAGCTCGCCGTGGCGGAGAGTGCCTTCGTGGTCCCGCAGCAGGGCGAGCATCTGGTCCAGGGTGCCCTGGCGGCGGAGGAACACGAGCCGGTCCTGGGCGGTGTCGAAACTCACCGGCGCGCTGTCGTCGCCCGTGGAGACGGCCCGCTGGACGTAGCGGACCCGGTCGTCGTCCAGCTTCCATCCGGAGGCCAGGCCCACCGGCAGATCGGCGCGGCGCCGCGGGTCGGCGGCGACCAGTTCGGCGAGCCGGGCGAGGACGACGACGTTGAGCCGGCAGTGCCCGATCCAGTCGTCGCCGACGTGGGTGGCGGCCGGTGAGCCGTCCGCTCCGGCCGCCTCGAACGCGCCGAGGGCGACCCCGGTGAGGGTGCTGAAGGGGCTGGTCTTGCAGGCGGTGCGGTACACGTAGGAGAGCAGTGAGCGCTCGATCTTGCGGGCCCGTTTGCCGGGTACGGGCGCCGGGTCGGCGGCGAACGCGTCGAGCCGCTCCTCCAGGGTCGGCGACGCGAGCAGCAGACCCCGCCGCAGCCGGTCGTCCAGGGCGAGTTCCCGCAGGGCGGTGCGGGTGCGGGCGAACCCGGTGGCCAGCACGGTGTCACCCTGCGCGAGCAGTGCGGCCCAGCGGGCCCGGGCGTCGAGCCAGGCCGCGAGGTCGGCTCCGGTGCTGCCGCCGATACCGGCGGCCAGGGCCCGGGCCCCGTCGAGGTCGCCCGGCAGGCGGTTGTTGAAGACGCTGCGGCGCAGCGCGAGCAGCCGGCGGCGCAGCGCGGGGTCCGCGGTGGCGCCGACCACGGTGGACAGCGGGTCGCTCAGCGCGGCGCCGAGGTCGCGGAGCCGGTCCTCCTCGGCCGCGGTCCGGGCGGCCCAGTCGGCCGCCTCGGGGGCGCGCAGGGCGACGGCGGTGGATGCCGGCAGACCCGCGACGCGCAGCAGGAACCGGCTGTGCAGGGCCGTGGACTCCTGGGTGGGGGTGTCCTGGGCCGGGCTGGTGGCGGTGGGGCTCATGCCCTCCCCCTTTCGTGTCGGTGTGCTGCCGTGCGCCGGCGGGCCGCCGGGTGACCCGGCGGCCACGGGGCGGGACGGGGCCATGGCGTCACGGCGCGACGATGTCGTAGCGGTAGTCGGCGGGGCGGGGGCGTTCGTGGCCGATCATCATGATCAGCAGCGGGATCTCGCCCCGCTCGGCCAGCCCGAGTTCCTCCTCGAAGGAGACGCTGTCGAAGCCGAGGGCGACCCCGCAGGCGGTGCCGGCCGCGGCGGCGGCGGTGTAGACGGCCTGGGCGGCGGCCCCGACCACGGCGTTGACCAGGCGGTAGCCGCGGTCGCCGACGGCGTCCAGCACGGCGTGGGTACGGGCCACGGGCACCAGGACGGCCGCGGCCTGCTCCACGTTGTAGTTGGCGAGGAAGTAGTTCTCCTGGAGGAAGGCACCGTGGTCACCGGCCTTCATCAGCACCAGATCGCCGGTGTCCCGGTCGTACTCGTACAGGCCGGCGGGCACCTGACGGACGTGGTTGACGAAGACGCACAGCCGGGTCAGCGGCGCACCGCCGGGCGACTCGGCGTCGCTGTCCAGCGTGCCCGCGGCCACGGCGGCCCGCA